>NZ_JBJLSG010000150.1:0-12031 GCF_050871925.1 Kineococcus gurbantunggutensis | reverse complement strand
GGGGGGGGGGGGGGGGGGGGGGGGGGGCGCGGCGCGGGCGGCCCGCCCCCCCCCCCCCCCCCCCCCCGCCCCCCCCCCCCCCCCCCCCCCCCCCCCCCCCGCCCGGCCCGGCTCAGCCCAGCGAGGTCACCCAGTTGCGCAGCAGCTGCGCGCCCGCGTCGCCGGACTTCTCGGGGTGGAACTGGGTGGCGGCCAGCGCGCCGTTCTCCACGGCGGCCACGAAGCGGGCGCCGTGCTCGGCCCACGTCACCCTCGGCGGCTCGACGAGGCCGCCGGTGGTGTCGACGAGCTCGAAGCGCTGCACGGCGTAGGAGTGCACGAAGTAGAAGCGCTCGTCCTCCACGCCGTCGAAGAGCACCGAGCCGGACGGCACCTGCACCGGCGTCCAGCCCATGTGCGGCACGACCTGCGCGGGCAGGCGCTCGACGGTGCCCGGCCACTGGCCCAGACCGTCGGGCAGGCCGTCACCGGGCTCGGTGGAGGTCTCGAACATCACCTGCAGGCCCACGCAGATGCCCAGGACGGGGCGCCCGCCGGCCAGGCGCTTGTCGACGATGCCGGCGCCGTCGATGGCGTGCAGGCCGGCGTTGACGGCGGCGAAGGCGCCCACGCCGGGCACGAGCAGCCCGTCGGCCTCCAGGGCGGCCCTCCTGTCGGCGGTCAGCTCCACGTCGGCGCCCACGCGCTCCAGGGCGCGCACGGCGGAGCGGACGTTGCCGAAGCCGTAGTCGAGGACGACGACCCGCCTGCTCACAGGGCCCCCTTGGTGGAGGGCACGCCCTGCACGCGCGGGTCGGGCTCGACGGCGTAGCGCAGCGCGCGGGCCAGGGCCTTGAACTGGGCCTCGACGACGTGGTGGGGGTCGCGGCCGGCGAGGACGCGCACGTGCAGGGCGATCTGCGCGTGGAAGGCGAAGCTCTCCAGCACGTGGCGGGTCAGCGAGCCGGTGAAGTGCCCGCCGATGAGGTGCAGCTCCTGCCCGGCGGGCTCGCCGGTGTGCACGCAGTACGGGCGGCCGGAGACGTCGACGACGACGTGCGCCAGCGCCTCGTCCAGCGGGACGGTGGCGTCGGCGAAGCGGCGGATGCCGCGCTTGTCGCCCAGCGCCCGGCGGAACGCCTGGCCGAGCACGATGGCGGTGTCCTCGACGGTGTGGTGCACGTCGATGTGGGTGTCGCCCTTCGCGCGCACCGTGAGGTCCATCAGCGAGTGCTTGCCCAGGGCGGTGAGCATGTGGTCGTAGAACGGCACCGTGGTGTCGATCTCGGTGCGCCCGGTGCCGTCGAGGTCGAGCTCGACCAGGACGCTGGACTCGGACGTGCTGCGCTCCACGCGCGCGGTGCGGCTCACTTCTTCTCCCCGTCGACCTCGGTCAGCGCCCGTCGGAACGCCGCCATCTCCTCCTGTGTTCCGATGCTCACCCGCAGCCAGCCGTCGGGGCCGGTCTCGCGGATGAGCACGCCGCGCTCCAGCAGCCCCTGCCACACCGCGTGCCGGTCGGCGAAGGTGCCGAACAGAGCGAAGTTCGCGTCCGAGTCGGCGACGCGGTACCCGTTGCCGCGCAACCACTCCACGGTCTCGTCGCGGCGCGCGCGCAGCTCGTCGACGGTGGACAGCAGCGCGGCGGAGTGCTTCAGCGCCGCGCGCGCGACGGCCTGCGTGACGGCCGAGAGGTGGTACGGCAGCCGCACGATGCGCAGGGCGTCGACGAGGGCGGGGGCGGCGGCGAGGTAGCCCACGCGCGCGCCGGCCAGCGAGAACGCCTTGCTCATGGTGCGCGAGACGGCCAGGTTGCCGTGGGCCGGCAGCAGCTCCAGCGCGCTGGGCACCCCGGTGCGGCGGAACTCCCCGTACGCCTCGTCGACGACGACGACCGCGCGCTGCGGCAGGGCGTCGGCGGCCTCGAGGACGGCCTCGACCGTGGACAGCGGCAGCGCCGTGCCGGTGGGGTTGTTCGGGCTGGCCAGCAGCACCACGGAGGGGCGGTGCTCGGCGACCTGGGCGCGGGCGTGCTCGACGTCGAGGGTGAAGTCGTCCGCGCGCCGGCCGGTCACCCAGCGGGTGAGGGTGTCGCGGGCGTACTCCGGGTACATGGAGTACGTCGGCGCGAAGCTCAGCGCGGTGCGGCCGGGACCGCCGAAGGCCTGCAGCACGTGGAGCATGACCTCGTTGGAGCCGTTGGCGGCCCACACCTGCTCCGGGCTCAGCTCCGCGCCGGACTCGGTGCGCAGGAACGCGGCGAGGTCGGCGCGCAGGTCGAGGAACTCGCGGTCCGGGTAGCGGTTCAGGCCGCCGGCGGCGCGGGCGACGGCCTCGGCGACGTCGGCGACGACCTCCGGGGCCACCGGGTAGGGGTTCTCGTTGACGTTGAGCACCACCGGCACGTGCAGCTGCGGGGCGCCGTAGGGGTGCTCGCCGCGCAGGTCCTCGCGCAGCGGGAGGTCGTCCAGGGCGGTCCCCCGGGCCGGCGGGCGCGTGGTGTCGGTGCTCACGGCGGCATTCTCCCAGAGCGCCGCGGCCGCGCCGACCGCCCGGCCGCCTAGCATCGGAGCGGTGAGCACCCCCCTGGCGCGCCGCGCCGCCACCGCCCTGACCTGCCTGGCGCTGGCCGCCGGGGCCGCCGCCTGCAGCGCCGGCACGGAGGGCGGCACGCGGGCGGAGTGCACCCTGGACGGCTGCACGGTGACCTTCCCGCGCACCGGGCAGCCGGAGGTGTCGGTGCTGGGGGTGCAGGCGCGGCTGCTGGAGGCCGGGGACGACTCGGTGCGCCTGGAGGTGGCCGGCCAGGAGGTCTCCCTCGACGTGGGCACCGAGGCGCAGGTGGCCGGCTTCACCGCCGGCCTGGACCGGCTGACCGACACCGAGGCCGTCGTCGTCCTGCGGCGCTGAGCGCCCCGCAGGACCCCACGACCCCCTCCGGCGCGTCAGCGCCCGCCGGGGCCCTCCCGGCCGTCGTCGTCACCGGGGTCACCGGGGTCACCGGGGGAACCCGGGGCGCCGGCGTCGCCGCGCCCGTCGTCCCGGCGGAACAGCTTCCAGAACGCGCCGATGCGGCTGCCCTCGCCGCCCTGCGCCGCGCCCGCCGCCTCGGCGGGGTCGACCCTGCCCAGGACGATGCGCTGCACCTCGTCCGGCCACACCGACAGCAGCAGGCCCGGCTTGGGGTCCGGGCCGCGCTGCCCGGCGGTCCAGCTCTGCCCCTCGATGGACTCCTCGCGCACCGTCAGCAGCAGCACCTCCGCCTGGCGCACCACCGCCGACAGCGCCTGCGCGTCCTGCTCGCCGGTGGCCGGGTCCTCGGTGACGAGCACGCAGCCCACCCCGCGCACCGGCACCACGTGCGCGCGCACCCCGGCGACCGTGCACACCTCGGCGAGCTTGCGGGCGGCGGCCACCGGGACCACGAGCACCGAGCGCAGCGGGGGCTTGGGGCCGAACTCGCGCTGGAAGGCCGCGTCGAAGTCGAAGTCCTCGCCCAGGCCCTCCAGGGGCTCCTCGCCCGGGCCGCCAGGCCCGCCCGGCCCGCCGGGGCGCTCGCTCACGCGAACCTCGCCGTGACGGCCTGCCCGTGCGCGGGCAGGTCCTCGGACTCCGCCAGCGCCACGACGTGCCCGGCGACCTCGCGCAGCGCGGCCTCGTCGTAGTCCACGACGTGCACCGGGCGCAGGAACGTCTGCACGCTCAGGCCCCCCGAGTGGGTGGCGGTGCCACCGGTGGGCAGCACGTGGTTGGAGCCGGCGCAGTAGTCGCCCAGCGAGACCGGCGAGTGCGCCCCGACGAAGACGGCCCCGGCGTTGCGCACCCGGGCCGCGACCGCGCGCGCGTCGGCGGTCTGCACCTCCAGGTGCTCGGCGGCGTAGGCGTCCACGACCGCCACGCCGGCGTCGACGTCGTCGACGAGGACGACGCCGGACTGGCTGCCGGCCAGCGCCTCGGCGATGCGGGCGGCGTGCTTGGCGGCCGGCACGAGCTCCACCAGCGCCGCGTCCACCGCGTCGGCCAGGGCCCGGGAGGGCGTCACGAGCACCGCGGCGGCCATCGGGTCGTGCTCGGCCTGGCTGACCAGGTCCGCGGCGACGTGCCGGGGGTCGGCGGTGTCGTCGGCCAGGACGGCGATCTCGGTGGGCCCGGCCTCGGAGTCGATGCCCACCACGCCCTGCACGTACCGCTTGGCGGAGGCGACGTAGATGTTGCCCGGGCCGGTCACCACGTCCACGGGGGCCACGACGACCTCCCCGTCCGCGCCGCGCGCGCCGTAGGCGAACATCGCCACCGCCTGGGCGCCGCCGACCGCGTACACCTCCCGCACGCCGAGCAGCTCGCAGGCGGCCAGGATCGTCGGGTGCGGCAGGCCGCCGTGGTCCCGCTGCGCCGGGCTGGTCACCGCGATGGAGGCCACCCCGGCCTCCTGGGCGGGCACGACGTTCATGACGACGCTGGAGGGGTACACGGCCCGCCCGCCGGGCACGTACAGGCCCACCCGCCCCACCGGCACCCAGCGCTCGGTGACGGTGCCGCCGGGGGCCAGGCGCGTGGTGGTGTCGGTGCGGCGCTGGTCGGCGTGCACGAGGCGGGCGCGGCGCACGCTCTCCTCCAGGGCCGCGCGCACCTGCGGGTCCAGGGCCGCCAGGGCGCTGCTCAGCGCCTCGCGCGGCACCCGCACGTCGCTCAGGCGCACCCCGTCGAAGCGCTCGGTCAGCTCCACCAGGGCGGCGGTGCCGCGGGCGCGCACGTCCTCGCAGATCGGGGCGACGGTGGCCAGCGCGGCGGCCACGTCGACCTCCGCGCGCGGCACCAGCGAGCGCAGCGCCACCGCGTCGAGGGTGCGCCCGCGCAGGTCGGTGCGGCGCAGCGCGGGGACGGTGCCCGCGGCGGGCAGCGGGGCGTCGGGCTGGGCGGCTGGGGTCACGGCACGAGTGTACGGAGGGCGGTGCCGCCCGCCGCCGCGCGCCACCGCGGCCCTAGACTCCCCCGGTGCCCCAGCGCCTGCCCCTCTTCCCGCTCGGCAGCGTGCTCTTCCCCGGGCTCGTGCTGCCGCTGAACGTCTTCGAGCCGCGCTACCGCCGCCTGGTGCAGGACCTCGTCGCCGAGGGGGGCGAGGGCCCCAAGGGCTTCGGCGTGGTCGCCATCCGCGAGGGCCACGAGGTCGGCGAGGGCAACGCGCGGGCCCTGCACGAGGTCGGCTGCGTGGCCCTGCTGCGCGAGGTCAGCGAGCTCGACGACGGTCGCTACGAGATCGTCACCGTCGGCGCCACCCGCTTCCGCCTGGTCGGCCTCGACGGCGCGGCCGGCACCCCGTACCTCACCGGGCTCGTGGAGCCCTACGGCGAGGAGGAGGCCGAGGACGAGGAGGCGCCGGTGCCCGCCGACGTCGCCGCCCTGGCCGGCGCGGTGGAGCGCCGCTTCGCCGCCTACCGCGAGCAGCTGGGCATCGGCGGGGCCACCGCCCCGGCCGACCCCTCGGTGCTGTCCTACCTCGTGGCCGCCGCGGCCGTGCTGCCGCTGGCGGAGCGGCAGCGGCTGCTGGAGGCGCCGGACACCCGGGCGCGGCTGACGGAGGAGCTGGCGCTGCTGAAGCGGGAGACCGCCCTGGTCGCCGCGCTGGGCACCGTGCCGGCCTCCGAGCTGCCCGGGGAGGCGCCCAACCTCAACTGACCACAGCCGCCGAGCCAGAGCCGCCGAGCACCGGGAGGGACCGTGGCCAAGCGCCGGCGCGCCGAGGCGGGCACGCCCGCCCTGAGGGTGCTCGCCGAGCTCGGCGTCGCCCACACCCCGCACCCGTACGAGCACGACCCCGCGAGCACCGCCTACGGCGAGGAGGCCGTGCGCGCGCTGCGCGCCAGCGGGCTGGACGTCGACGCCCGTCGGGTGCTCAAGACGCTGCTGGCCGACGTCGACGGCCGGCTCGTGGTGGCCGTGGTGCCCGTGGCCGCCGCGCTGGACCTCAAGGCCCTGGCCGGCGCGGCCGGCGGCAAGCGGGCGGCGATGGCCGACCCGGCGCGCGCGCAGCGCTCCAGCGGGTACGTCCTGGGCGGCATCAGCCCGCTGGGGCAGAAGAACGCCCTGCCCACGTTCGTGGACTCCTCGGCGGCCGGGTTCGCCACGGTGCTCGTCAGCGCCGGGCGGCGCGGCCTGCAGGTGGAGCTGGCGCCGGGCGACCTGGTGGCGGCCACCGGTGCCGCGCTCGCGCCGATCGCGCGCGGCTGACCGGGCGGCTCAGCCGGCCGCGCGCACCCAGTCGACCAGCGTGGCCGACAGCGTCACCAGGGCCACCACGCAGCTGAGCACCAGCGGCTGCACGAGCACCACCGCCCAGGCGTAGACCGACACGTGCGCGGGGTCGGCGGGGTCCGCCGGCGGCAGCGCGCCCGCGACGGCGACGGTGAGCAGCGCTCCCGCCAGCGCCCCGGCCAGGCCCGCCACCAGCACCGGGACCGGGCGCTCGCCGGCGCGCCGCAGCACCACCAGCCCCGCCACCAGGCCCACCGCGGCGGTCAGGACGGCGAAGGAGCCGTCGCGCGCGACGGGGTACTGGGCGGTGGAGGTGACCACCGGCTCGCCGACCAGCCAGGCGGCCGGGCGGCGCGCCAGCGCCCACCAGGCCGCGCCGAGCAGCGCGCCCACCGCGGCCTGGCCGAGCAGCAGGCCCAGCGGCAGGCGCAGCCCGGGCGCCGCGGCGGCCGGCGCGGCAGCGGGCGCCTCGCCGGTGGCGCCGCCGGCCGCGCGCGTCAGGCGAGGCACGTCGGCCCGAGCAGCGCCTTGAGGTCGCCGAACAGCGCCGGGCTCGGCGTCACGCGCAGCGCGTCGTCCAGCCGCATGAGGGTGCCCGAGCCCCCGCCGGCCCTCGTCAGCCGCAGGCGCACCTCGGTGGTGCCCGGGTGCGTGGTGAGCACGTCGCGCAGGCGCTCCACGACCGGCGGGGTGCAGCGCGCCGTGGGCAGCGAGACGGTCACCGGCAGGCCGTCGGTGGCGCTGACGTCGGGCACCTGCAGCTCGGAGGCGTAGATCGTGGGCACCTCGTCGCGCCGGTTCAGCCGGCCCTTGACGACCACGACGAGGTCCTCGGCCAGCAGCGGGGCGACGGTGAGGTAGGACTGCGGGAAGAACAGGCACTCGATGGCGCCCTCGAGGTCCTCCACCGTGACGATGGCCCACTGGTTGCCCTGCTTGGTCATCTTGCGCTGCAGGCCGGTGATCATGCCGGCGACGGTGATCTGCGAGCCGTCCGGGCGGGACTCGTCCGCCGTCAGCGAGGCGATGGAGCAGTCCGAGGCGTTGGCCAGCAGGTGCTCCAGGCCGAACAGCGGGTGGTCGGAGACGTACAGGCCGAGCATCTGCCGCTCGTGCGCGAGCAGCTCGCCCTTCTCCCACTCCGGCAGGTCGGGGATCTCCACGGTGAACCCGGCCCCGCCGGCCTCGCCGTCGCCGCCGCCGAGGCCGGCGAACAGGTCGAACTGGCCGATGGCCTCGTTGCGCTTGACGTCCACGACCGCGTCGACGGCGTCCTCGTGCTTGGCCACGAGGGCGCGGCGGCGGTGCCCCAGGGAGTCGAAGGCGCCGGCCTTGATGAGCGACTCGATGGTGCGCTTGTTGCACACCACCGCCGGCACCTTCGTCAGGAAGTCGGTGAAGGACTCGTAGCGGCCCTTCTCCGCGCGGGCGGCGACGATCGCGTCGACGACGTTGGCGCCGACGTTGCGGATCGCGGTGAGGCCGAAGCGGATGTCCTTGCCCACGGGGGTGAAGTTCGCGCTGGACTCGTTGACGTCCGGCGGCAGCACCTGGATGCCCATGCGGCGGCACTCGTTGAGGTACAGCGCCGACTTGTCCTTGTCGTCGCGCACGCTGGTGAGCACCGCGGCCATGTACTCGGCCGGGTAGTTCGCCTTCAGGTACGCCGTCCAGTAGGACACCAGCCCGTACGCCGCCGAGTGCGCCTTGTTGAAGGCGTAGTCGGAGAAGGGCACCAGGATGTCCCACAGGGACTTCACCGCGGCGGCGGAGAACCCGTTCTCCTTCATGCCGGCCTCGAAGCCGACGTACTCGGCGTCGAGGACCTCGCGCTTCTTCTTGCCCATCGCGCGGCGCAGCAGGTCGGCCTTGCCGAGCGTGTACCCGGCGACCTTCTGCGCGATCGACATGACCTGCTCCTGGTACACGATCAGGCCGTAGGTGGTGGAGAGGATCTCCTTGAGGGGCTCCTCCAGCTCCGGGTGGATCGGGGTGATCTCCTGCTGGCCGTTCTTGCGCAGCGCGTAGGCGGTGTGCGAGCCGGCGCCCATCGGGCCCGGGCGGTACAGCGCGCCCACGGCGGAGATGTCCTCGAAGTTGTCCGGGCGCATCAGCCGCAGCAGCGAGCGCATCGGGCCGCCGTCGAACTGGAACACGCCCAGGGTGTCGCCGCGCCCGAGCAGCTCGTAGGTGGCCGGGTCGGTCAGCTCCAGGGACTCCAGGTCGACGGGGTCCTTGCCGTTGAGCTCGACGTTCTTCAGGGCATCGTCGAGGATCGTGAGGTTGCGCAGGCCCAGGAAGTCCATCTTGACCAGCCCGAGCGTCTCGCACGTCGGGTAGTCGAACTGGGTGATGATCGCGCCGTCGGCCTCGCGCTTCATGATCGGGATGAGGTCGATCAGCGGCTCGGAGGACATGATGACACCCGCGGCGTGCACGCCCCACTGGCGCTTCAGGCCCTCCAGCCCGCGGGCGGTGTCGACGACCCGCACGACCTCCGGGTCGTTCTTGTAGAGATCGCGGAACTCCCCGGCCTCGGAGTAGCGCTTGTGGTTCGGGTCGAAGATGCCCGACAGCGGGATGTCCTTGCCCATGACGGCCGGCGGCATCGTCTTGGTGATGCGGTCGCCCATGGAGAAGGGGAAGCCCAGCACCCGGGAGGAGTCCTTGACGGCCTGCTTGGCCTTGATGGTGCCGTAGGTGACGATCTGGGCGACGCGGTCGGTGCCGTACTTCTCCACGACGTACTGGATGACCTCACCGCGCCGGCGCTCGTCGAAGTCGACGTCGAAGTCGGGCATCGACATGCGCTCGGGGTTCAGGAAGCGCTCGAAGAACAGGCCGTGCCGCAGCGGGTCCAGGTCGGTGATCTTCATGGCGTAGGCGGCCATCGACCCGGCGCCGGAACCGCGGCCCGGGCCGACCCGGATGCCGTTCTCCTTGGACCAGTTGATGAAGTCGGCGACGACGAGGAAGTAGCCGGCGTACCCCTTGGAGGTGATGACCTCGATCTCGTAGTCGGCCTGCTTGCGCACGTCGTCCGGGATGCCCGCGGGGTAGCGCTGGGCCAGCCCGCTCCAGACCTCCTTGACGAACCAGCTCTCCTCGTCCTCCCCGGGCGGGCAGGGGAAGCGCGGCATGTACGCGCCGGTCGACTCGGTGAACTCCACCCCGCAGCGCTCGGCGATGAGCAGGGTGTTGTCGCACGCCTCGGGGTGGTCGCGCCACAGGTGGCGCATCTCCGCGGGGCTCTTGAGGTAGAACTCGTCGGCGTCGAACTTGAAGCGCTTGGGGTCGGCCAGCGTGGAGCCGGACTGCACGCACAGCAGCGCGGCGTGCGCCTGGGCGTCCTCGGCCTTGGTGTAGTGCAGGTCGTTCGTGGCGATCAGGGGCAGGTCGAGGTCCTTGGCGAGCTTGAGCAGGTCGTCCTGCACGCGCTTCTCGATGTCCAGGCCGTGGTCCATCAGCTCGCAGAAGAAGTTGCCCGCGCCGAAGATGTCGCGGAACTCCGCCGCCGCGGCGCGCGCCTCGTCGTACTGGCCCAGGCGCAGGCGCGTCTGCACCTCGCCGGAGGGGCAGCCGGTGGTCGCGATCAGGCCCTTGCCGTACGTGCTGAGCAGCTCGCGGTCCATGCGGGGCTTGTAGAGGAAGCCCTCCAGGGAGGCCAGCGAGCTCATCTTGAAGAGGTTGTGCATGCCGGTGGTGTTCTCCGCCAGCATCGTCATGTGGGTGTACGAGCCCGATCCGGAGACGTCGTCGCCGGGGCGGGTGCCCTGGTCGCCCCACTTCACGCGCGTCTTGTCCTGGCGGGCCGTGCCCGGCGCCAGGTACGCCTCGACGCCGATGATCGGCTTCACGCCGTGCTTCTTGGCGGTCTTCCAGAAGTCGTAGGCGCCGAAGACGAAGCCGTGGTCGGTGGTCGCCACCGCCGGCATCCCCATGGCCGCGGCCTCGCGGAAGAGGTCGTCGACCTTCGCCGCACCGTCGAGCATCGAGTACTCGGTGTGCACGTGCAGGTGGGCGAACGAGTCGGCGGATGCCATGGTCAGGCGCCTCCTGGAGCGGTGCAGCGGGGGTGGTGCGGGAACGATGGTAGGCGCCCGCGCCGACGGGCGCGGGCAGCCCCGCCGCCCGCGCCGGGCGCGGTGCGGGCCGTCGCGCGGGCCGTCGTGCGGGCCGCGCAGCGCGGCGGGGCCGCGGGTCAGTCGGCCAGGCGCTGCAGGGCGGTGGCCAGGTCGTCCGGGTAGGAGCTGGTGAACTCCACCGGCTGCCCGGTGCCCGGGTGCTCGAAGCCCAGCCGCACCGCGTGCAGCCACTGGCGCTGCACGCCCAGGCGGGCCGCCAGCGTCGGGTCCGCCCCGTACGTCAGGTCCCCCACGCACGGGTGGCGCAGCGCGGAGAAGTGCACGCGGATCTGGTGCGTGCGCCCCGTCTCCAGGTGCACCTCCACCAGGGCCGCGGCGCGGAAGGCCTCCAGCACCTCGTAGTGCGTCACCGACGGCTTGCCCTCGGCCGTCACGGCGAACTTGTAGGCCCCGCCGGGGTGCCGGCCGATGGGGGCGTCGATCGTGCCGCGCAGCGGGTCCGGGTGGCCCTGCACGACCGCGTGGTAGACCTTGTCGACCGTGCGCTCCTTGAAGGCGCGCTTGAGGGCGGAGTAGGCCTGCTCGCTCTTGGCCACGACCATCAGCCCCGAGGTGCCCACGTCCAGGCGGTGCACCACGCCCTGCCGCTCGGCCGCCCCCGAGGTGGCGATGCGGTAGCCGGCGCCGGCCAGGCCGCCGACCACCGTCGGGCCGGTCCAGCCCGGGCTGGGGTGGGCGGCGACGCCCACGGGCTTGTCGACGACGACGAGGTCGTCGTCGTCGTGCACGACCGTCAGGCCCTCGACGACCTCGGCGACCACCGTCGGCGCCGACGGCGGGTCCGGGACCTCGACCTCCAGCCAGGCGCCCGCGCGCACGCGGTCGGACTTGCCGGCCGGGGAGCCGTCGATGAGGACGCCGCCCGCGGCGGCGATCTCCGCGGCGCGGGTGCGGGACAGGCCCAGCAGGCGCGAGAGGGCGGCGTCCACGCGCTCGCCCTCCAGGCCGTCCGGGACCGGCAGGCTGCGCGACTCAGGCACGGGACCCCTCCCCCGCACCGCGGGCGCGGCTCGGCTCGCGGGTGCCGTCCAGGCCCACCCCGCGCAGCGACAGCACGGCGATGAGCACGGCCGCCGCGCAGATGCTCGCGTCGGCCACGTTGAAGATCGGCCAGCGCGGCAGCTCCAGGAAGTCCACCACGTGCCCGCGGGCGAAGCCGGGCTGGCGCAGCAGGCGGTCGGTGAGGTTGCCGGCCGCGCCCGCCAGCAGGAAGCCCAGGGCCAGCGCCCAGCCGGTGCTGCGCAGGCGGCGCACCAGCCACAGGACCACGACGACCACCGCGACCGCCACGACGGTGAAGACCCAGGTGGCCCCGGTGGCGAAGCTGAACGCCGCCCCGGGGTTGCGGATCAGGTGGAACTGCAGCAGCTCCCCGACGAACGGCTCGCGCACGCCCGGCTCGAGGTGGGCCACGGCCAGCACCTTGGTCACCTGGTCCAGCGCGTAGACGAGCGCGGCGAGGGCGAGGGCCCGGGAGGTGCGGCGCGGGTGCGCGGCGGGCGGCGGGGAATCGGTCATGGCGGCACGAGTCTCCCACGAGCGCGCCCGGCGCCGTCCCGCGCTCCCGGGGGGGGGGGCGGGGGGGGGGGCGCCGGGGGGGGGGCGGGGGCGGGCGCGCCGCGCGGCGGGGCCGTCCAGCAGAGAGTTAAGCTGCC
>NZ_JBJLSG010000149.1:0-12269 GCF_050871925.1 Kineococcus gurbantunggutensis | reverse complement strand
AGGACGGGCCGCGGGTCCCTCACGGGGCCGCCCCGCGGGTGCGCGGGGCGGCCCGGTGCCGCTGGAGGGGGGTCGCCTCAGCTGTGGCCGTCGAACAGGCTCGTGACCGAGCCGTCGTCGAACACCTCGCGGATGGCGCGGGCCAGCAGCGGCGCGATCGACAGGGTCGTCAGCTGCGGGAAGTCCTTCTCCTCGCTGATCGGCAGCGTGTTGGTCACCACCAGCTCGGAGATCGGGGAGTTCTTCAGCCGGTCCACGGCCGGGCCCGAGAGCACCGCGTGGGTGGCGGTGGCGATGACGTCGGAGGCCCCGTTGGCCTTGAGCGCCTCGGCGGCCTGCACGATCGTGCCGGCGGTGTCGATGAGGTCGTCGACGAGCACGCAGGTGCGGCCCTCGACGTCGCCGACGACCTCGTGCACCTTCACCTGGTTGGGCACGTTGGGGTCGCGGCGCTTGTGGATGATCGCCAGCGGGGCGCCCAGGCGGTCGGACCACAGGTCGGCCACCCGCACGCGGCCGGCGTCGGGGGACACGATCGTCAGGTTCGAGCGGTCCACGCGCTTGCCGACGTAGTCGGCCAGGATCGGCAGCGCCCACAGGTGGTCCACGGGGCCGTCGAAGAAGCCCTGGATCTGCGCGGTGTGCAGGTCCACCGACATCAGCCGGTCCGCGCCGGCGGTCTTGAACATGTCCGCCACCAGGCGCGCGGAGATCGGCTCGCGCCCGCGGCCCTTCTTGTCCTGGCGGGCGTAGCCGTAGAACGGCGCGACCACGGTGATGCGCTTGGCGGAGGCCCGCTTCAGCGCGTCGACCATGATCAGGTGCTCCATGATCCACTGGTTGACGTTCGCGGTGTGGCTCTGGATGACGAACGCGTCGGCGCCGCGCACGCTCTCCTCGAAGCGCACGTAGATCTCGGAGTTCGCGAAGTCGTAGGCGCTGGTGGGCACCAGCTCCGCGCCCAGCGCCTCCGACACCTCCTGCGCGAGCTGCGGGTGCGCGCGCCCGGAGATGAGCACCATGCGCTTCTCGCCCTGGGTGGTGATGCCGGTCATCGCTGTGTCTCCCTGCCCTCGGTGGTGGCCCCGGTGCCGTTGGTGGTGCCCGTGCTGCCCGTCTCGTCCCCACCCGACCGCAGCGCCGCCTCGGCGGCGGCGGTCCCGGGCCGGTTGCGCACCGTCCAGCCCTCGACGTTGCGCTGCGGGGCGACGCTGATCGCCAGCGCACCGGCGGGCACGTCCTTGCGGATGACGGTGCCGGCGCCGGAGTAGGCGCCGTCGCCGACCGTCACCGGTGCGACGTACATGGTGTCCGACCCCATCCGGACGTGGTCGCCGATCGTGGTGCGCGCCTTGTTGACGCCGTCGTAGTTGACGAAGACGGAGGCGGCGCCGATGTTCGAGTGCTCGCCGATCGTGGCGTCGCCCACGTACGACAGGTGCGGCACCTTCGAGCCGCGCCCGATCTGCGCGTTCTTCGTCTCGACGAACGTGCCGATCTTGCCGTCCTCGCCCAGCCGGGTGCCCGGGCGCAGGTAGGCGAAGGGGCCGACGTGCGCGCCGGCGCCCAGGACCGCGGAGCTGCCGTGCGTGCGCTCGACGACGGCGCCGGGGCCGACCTCGACGTCGGTGAGCGTGCTGTCCGGGCCCACGACGGCGCCGGCGGCCACGCGGGTGCGCCCGTGCAGCTGCACGCCCGGCAGCAGCGTGGTGTCCGCCTCCAGCTCCACCTCGTCGTCGACCCAGGTGGTGCGCGGGTCCACCACGGTCACGCCGGCGAGCATCCAGCGGCGCAGCGTGCGGGCGTTGGCCTCGGCGGCCAGCTCGGCGAGCTGCGCGCGGTCGTTGACGCCGCGGATCTCCCACTCGTCGTGCACGGCCAGCGCCTCCACGCGCAGCCCGTCCGCGCGCAGCAGCCCCAGCACGTCCGTCAGGTAGACCTCGCCGGCGGCGTTGTCGCGCCCGACGCGCTCCAGGGCCGCGCGCAGCGCGGCGGCGTCGAAGGCGTACACGCCGGAGTTCACCTCGCGCACCGCGCGCTGCTCGGCGGTGGCGTCCTTCTGCTCCACGATCGCGGCCACCCCGTGCGCGTCGCGCAGCACCCGGCCGTAGCCGGTGGGGTCCTCCAGCTCGGCGGTCAGCACGGTCATCGCGTTGCCGCCGGCGCGGTGCGCGGCGACCAGGCGGCGCAGGGTCCCCGCCGACAGCAGCGGCACGTCCCCGTAGGTGACCACGACGGTGCCGGTCAGGTCGCCGGGCAGGGCCTGCAGCCCGCACCGCACGGCGCGCCCGGTGCCGGGCACCTCGTCCTGCAGGGCGACCACGACGGCCGGGTCGGCGGCGCGCACGGCCTCGGCGACCCGCTCGGCCTGGTGGCGCAGCACGACCACGAGGTGCTCGGGGCCGGTGGCGCGGGCCGCGGCGAGCGCGTGCCCGAGCAGCGGGCGGCCGCCGAGGGGGTGCAGGACCTTGGGCAGGCTCGACCTCATCCGCGTGCCCTCACCGGCCGCCAGCACCACCACGGCGGTGGGGGCGGTCTCGGCGGGGGGCCGTGCGGGTGCGGTGTCGGCGGGGTTCTGGGGGGTGCTCACGCGGGGCGCGCTCCTCGCGGGCTCGGGGCGTCGGAGGCCGGGTCGGGTCCCGACCCAGGGCCCGAGGATAACGGGCCGGTCGCGCCCGGCCGACCAGCCCGCTCCGCTCCCGGGAGAGGATTCGAACCCCTACTGGACGGGACCAAAACCCGCCGTGCTGCCGTTACACCACCCGGGAGGACCACCCGGCCCGGGCTGGGACCGGGTGCGGGACCATCCTGCCAGCCCGCCGGGCGGGCCCGGCCGTCACCCGCGCGCCGCCCCGCCGCCACCCGCGCGCCACCGGCGCGGCCGCGGTCCTCACCCGGTCGGCGCAGCGCGCGCAGCAGCGGGCAGGATGGGGGCGTGCCCCCCCGCCCCCGCTCCCGCATGACCGGCGGGGAGCGCCGCGAGCAGCTCATCGTCGTCGGCCGCGCCCTGTTCGCCGAGCGCGGGGTCGAGGGCACCACCGTGGAGGAGGTCGCCGCGCGCGCCGGGGTGTCCAAGCCCGTCGTGTACGAGCACTTCGGCGGCAAGGAGGGCCTGTACGCGGTCGTCGTGGACCGCGAGATCGCCTCGCTGCTCTCGGCGGTCACGGAGGCGCTCTCGGGCCGGGGCAGCCCGCGCACGCTGCTGGAGCGCGCGATCACCGCGCTGCTGGACTACATCGAGGGCTCCACCGACGGCTTCCGCATCCTGGTGCGCGACTCCCCCGGCGCGGCCTCCCCCGGCACCTTCACCAGCCTGATCTCCGACATCGCCCGGCAGGTGGAGCACCTGCTCGTGGACGCCTTCGCCGCGCGCGGCTTCCCCCCGCAGACGGCCTCGCTGTACGCGCAGGCCCTGGTGGGCACGGTGGCGGTGACCGGCCAGTGGTGGCTGGACACCCGCGAGCCGCCCAAGGAGGAGGTCGCCGCGCACCTGGTGAACCTCGCCTGGAACGGGCTGAGGGGGCTGGAGCGCTCGCCGAGCCTGTCGGCGCGCGCCCGCGGGGGCGCCGCGGGCGGCTCGGGCACCGCCGGCGGCACGGGCACCGCGGGCACCGCGGGCACCGCGGGCGCGGTGCCGCGGGGGGCGGCGCGGGCGGCCGGGGACGCCGCGGGCACGGCCTAGAGTCGCTGACGTGGCAGGCGACGACGAGCGGTCCCCGGGCGCGCGGCCGCCCGCCGACGAGGTCGACCTCATCGTGGCGGCCTGGCGGCGCGAGACCCCCCAACTCGACGTGGAGCCGCTGGAGGTCCTCTCCCGGGTGGCCCGCCTGGCGCGCCACCTGGACCGCCTGCGCCGCGACGCCTTCGCCGCGCACGCCCTGGAGACCTGGGAGTTCGACGTGCTGGCCGCGCTGCGGCGCGCCGGCGCCCCGCACGAGCTCTCCCCCGGTCAGCTGGTCGTGCAGACGCTGGTGACCAGCGGGACGATGACCAACCGCGTGGACCGCCTGGCCGGGCGGGGCCTGGTGCAGCGCCGCCCGGCCCCGGACGACGGGCGCAGCGTGCGGGTGCGCCTGACGGCCGAGGGCGCCGCGGTGGTCGACGCCGCCCTGGCGGACCTGGTGCGCGCCGAGCACCGGATGCTCGCGGTGCTCGACGGGCGCGAGCGCCGCTCGCTGGCCACGCTGCTGCGCCGGGTGGCCGCGCCCTTCGAGGGGCCCGCCGCCGGCTGAGCCCGCGCGCGCCGGCGGTCTTCCACAGGATCATGAAGTCGAACGTGAAGGACCAGTTCTCCACGTAGCGCACGTCCAGGCGCACCGACTCGTCCCAGTCCAGGTCGGAGCGGCCGTTGATCTGCCACAGGCCGGTCAGGCCGGGCTTGACCAGCAGGCGCCGGCGCATGTCGGAGCCGTACTTGTCGACCTCGGCCTGCAGCGGCGGGCGCGGGCCCACCAGCGACATCTCCCCGCGCAGCACGTTGATCAGCTGCGGCAGCTCGTCCACGGAGTAGCGGCGCATGACGCGGCCCACGCGGGTGATGCGCGGGTCGACCTTCATCTTGAACAGCACGCCGTTGCCGTCGGTGGACTCGCGCAGGTCGATGAGCAGCTTCTCCGCGTCGGTGACCATCGAGCGGAACTTGAACATCGGGAAGAGCTTGCCGTCCTTGCCCACGCGCTGCTGCTTGAAGAAGACCGGGCCCTTGCTGTCCAGCTTGATCAGCAGGGCGACGGCCAGCAGCACGGGGCTGAGCAGCACCAGCGCCAGCGCGGCGGCCGTGCGGTCCACGGTGGTCTTGGCCAGGCGGCGCACGCCGTCCAGCTCGGGGCGCTCCACGTGCAGCAGCGGCAGCCCGCACACGGGGCGGATCGCCACGCGCGGGCCGATGACCTCGGTCAGCGCCGGGGCGACGACCATGTCGGCGCGGGTGGCCTCCAGCTCCCAGCCCAGGCGGCGCAGGGCCGCGCCGTCCAGCTCGGGGCAGGCGGTGACGGCCACGACGTCGGCGTCGACGCTGGTGACGGCGTGGCGCACCTCGTCGAGGCTGCCGATGACGGGGATGCCCAGCTCGGTCAGCTCCGCGTCGTCGGCGGCGCTGCCCTTCCCGCCGGGCACGCAGGCGCCGACGATGCGCATGCCGTGGTACGAGGCGCGGTGCAGCTGGCGCGCCATGCCGGCCACGGCGGCGCGGTGGCCGACGGCCACGACGGTCTGCCCGGCCTCCCCGCGCGAGCGGCGCTCGTGCAGGCGCCGGCGGGTGGCGTAGCGGCCCACGAGGGTGAGCAGGGTGGCGATGGGGAAGGCGATCACGACGTAGCCGCGGGCCACGTCGAGGCCGAAGGCCCACGAGGAGGTGCCGACGAGGGCCACCACGGCCAGCGCCGCCGAGAGCACGCGGTGGAACTCCTCGGAGCCCACGCCGAGGAAGCGCGGCTCGTAGGTGCGGAAGGCGCCCATGGCCACGACCCAGATCACCGGCAGCAGCACGGCGCAAGCCACTACGGCCCGGCCGGCGGTGGTCTCCAGGTCGGCCGGCTGGCCGTTGAAGCGGGCGAAGAAGCCCACGAACGCGGCCAGGGCGGCGACGGCCGCGTCGAGCGCGACGATCTTCTGCACGTAGTCGCGCTGCCACGCGGGCGTGCGCTCGGGCAGGCCGAGCGAGCCCCGCTGCCGCGGCAGCAGCAGCCGCTCTCGCCGAGCGGCGTCGGCGTGGGCGTCCGCCGGCGAGGTGCCGAGCAGGCGGTCCTCCAGCTCGCCGGGTTCGGTCCTGGATCCGGGCGCGTCGCTGATGCTCAAAGTCCCCCCTGGACTTGATCGGTTCGCCGGCCTGGTGTCGTGCGCGTTCACCACCCCCATGGGAGCGCGCGGCCCGCCACAGCGTAGGGGAACGCCACCCGGACGGTGCAAGACAAGTCGCGCCGCGGGGCCGTCCGGGTGCGCGTTGCACCGGAAGAGGTCACCCGTTCGACGTAGCGCGCACACCCGGTCACGGCCGGTCGCGACCGGTGGGGGCGCCGGCCGGCGGCCTCACTCCAGGAGCTCGGAGGCCTCCATCCACACCAGCTCCAGCTCCTCGCGCTCGGCGGCCAGCGCCCGCAGCCGCCCGTCGAGCTCGGTGACGGCGGCCAGGTCGGTGGCCCGCTCGGCCAGCTGGGCGTGCAGCTGCTCCTCGGTGCGTGCGATCCGGTCCAGCTGGCGCTCCACGCGCGCCATCTCCTTGCGCGCCGCGCGCACCGCCGCGCCGTCGGCGGCGGGCCGCTCGCGCCCGGCCCCCGCCCCGGCGGCCCCCGCGCCGCCGCCGGCGGGGGCGGCGACCTGCGCGGCCTTGGCCTCGGCGCGCCGGCGCAGGTACTCCTCCACCCCGCCGGGCAGGTCGCGCACCGCGCCGTCGCCCAGCAGCGCCACCTGGCGGTCGGTGACGCGCTCGAGCAGGTAGCGGTCGTGGCTGACGACCACGAGGGTGCCCGGCCAGCCGTCCAGCAGGTCCTCCACCGCGGCCAGGGTGTCGGTGTCCAGGTCGTTGGTGGGCTCGTCCAGCAGCAGCACGTTGGGCTCGCCCATGAGCAGGCGCAGCAGCTGCAGGCGCCGGCGCTCGCCGCCGGACAGGTCGCCGACGCGGGTCCAGGCGCGCTGGGCGGTGAAGCCCAGGCGCTCCAGCAGCTGCCCGGCGGGCACGTCGCGGTCGCCCAGGCGCACGTGCTTGGCCACGCGGTCGGCGGCCTCCAGGGCGCGCAGGTCCGCCACCTCGTCCAGCTCGCGCACCGACTGCGACAGGGTCGCCACCTTCACGGTCTGGCCGAGCTTGACCCGGCCACCGTCCGGCTGCACGGCGCCGTTGACCAGGCCCAGCAGGGTGGACTTGCCCGCGCCGTTGACGCCGACCACGCCCACGCGCTCGCCCGGCCCCAGCCGCCAGGTGACGTCGTCCAGCAGGGTGCGCCCGCCGCGGGCGACGGTGACGTCCTCCAGGTCCACCACGTCCTTGCCCAGGCGGGCGGTGGCCATCCGGGCCAGCTCCACGGAGTCGCGCAGCGGCGGCACGTCGGCGATGAGGGCGTTGGCGGCGTCGATGCGGAAGCGCGGCTTGCTGGTGCGCGCCGGCGCCCCGCGGCGCAGCCAGGCCAGCTCCTTGCGCAGCAGGTTCTGCCGGCGCTCCTCGGTGACGGCGGCCACGCGGGCGCGCTCGGCGCGGGTGAGCACGTACGCGGCGTAGCCGCCCTCGTAGGCGTCCACGACACCGTCGTGCACCTCCCACACCCGCTCGCACACGGCGTCGAGGAACCAGCGGTCGTGGGTGACCACGAGCATCGCGCCGGCGCCGGGCGCCCAGCGGGTGCGCAGGTGCTGGGCCAGCCAGGCCACGCCCTCGACGTCGAGGTGGTTGGTGGGCTCGTCGAGGACGAGCAGCTCGCCGGCGGGGTCGGCGGCCAGCAGCGCGGCCAGCGCCACGCGGCGGCGCTGGCCGCCGGAGAGGGTGTCGACGGCGGCCTCCAGGCCGCCGACGTCGGAGGCCCCCAGGTCGCCGAGCAGCCCGGCGACGACGTCGCGCACCCGCGGCTGGGAGGCCCAGGCGTGCTCGGGCAGGTCGCCCAGGACCGCGTCGCGCACGCTGGTGCCCGGCGCCAGCGCGTCGGCCTGCGCGAGCACGCTCATGCGCAGCCCGCCGGTGTGGGTGACGCGGCCGCCGTCGGGCTCCTGCTGGCGGGCGAGCAGGCGCAGCAGGGTGGACTTGCCGTCGCCGTTGCGGCCCACGACGCCGATCCGGTCGCCCTCGGACACGCCGAGGGAGACGCCGTCGAGCAGGGTGCGCGAGCCGTGGACGACGGTCAGGGCCTCGGCGCTGACCAGGTTGGCTGCGGGCACGGTGCTCCTCCAGGGGGTGCGGTGCGCGGGCGGTGCGCCGCGCGGGCGGGTGGTTCGGGGGCCGGTCAGCGCGCGCGCACGGCCTCGAGGACGCGGGCGCCGGGCACGGGCCCGTGGGCGGTGCGCACCCGCGGGCCGTGCTCGGCGCGCAGCCGCCCGGCCAGGCGGCGCGCGTCGGGCGCGGAGGCGGCCAGCAGCGCCACGGTGGGCCCGGAGCCGGAGACGAGCCCGGCCAGGGCGCCGGCGTCGGCGCCCGACCGCAGGGCGCCGGTCAGCTCGGGCGCCAGCGAGCAGGCCGCCTCCTGCAGGTCGTTGCCCAGGGCGGCGCCCAGGGCGCGCGGGTCGCCGGCGCGCAGCGCGGCCTCCACGGCGCGCAGCCGCTCGCCGGCCTCGGGCGCGGCGGCCGGGCCGGCCCCGCCGGCCGCGCGCAGCCGGTCGCACTCGGCGAAGACGGCCGGGGTGGACAGCCCCGCGCCGTGCAGGACCAGGACCCAGTGGAAGGCGGCGGTGGTCAGCACGGGCACGAGGCGGTCGCCGCGGCCGGTGCCCACCGCGGTGCGCCCGTGCAGGCAGAAGGGCACGTCGGCGCCGAGCTCGGCGGCCAGCTCGGTCAGCGCCGGCAGCCCCAGGCGGGTGCCCCACAGCGCGTCGCAGGCCACCAGGGCGGCCGCGGCGTCGGCGGAGCCGCCGGCCATGCCCCCGGCCACGGGCACGCCCTTGCGCACGCTCAGGTGCGCGCCGGCGCGCACGCCGGCGCGCTCGGCGAGCAGCAGGGCGGCGCGCAGGGCGAGGTTGCGCTCGTCCAGGGGGACCCCGGACACGTCGACGCCGTCCTCGCCGGAGACCTCCACGGAGAAGCCCCGCGCGGGCGAGGCGGTGACGTCCTCGCTGAGGTCCAGGGCCTGGAAGACGGTGAGCAGGTCGTGGTAGCCGTCGTCGCGGCGGGGCCCGACCTCCAGCAGGAGGTTGACCTTGGCCGGGGCGCGGGCGGTGACGGGCGCCTGCGCGGGACTGCGGGACACGGGGTCAGACCCTACGGCGTGGCGGCGGGCGGGCGGTGCGCCGCGATCCGGGCGAAGGCGGCCACGTCGAGCTGCTCGCCGCGGGCGCCGGGGTCGACCCCCGCGGCGCGCAGGGCGCCCTCGGCGGCGGCGGCGGAGCCGGCCCACCCGGCCAGGGCGGCGCGCAGCGTCTTGCGGCGCTGGGCGAAGGCGGCGTCGACGACGGCGAAGACCTCCTCGCGGCTCGCGGTGGTCTCCGGGGGCGGCTGGCGGGTGAAGGCGACCAGGCCGGAGTCCACGCGCGGCACGGGCCAGAACACCGGCGGCGGCACCGCGCCGGCCCGCCGGGCCCGCGCGTACCAGGCGGTCTTGACGCTGGGCACGCCGTAGGTGCGGCTGCCGGGGCCGGCCACGAGGCGGTCGGCGACCTCGGACTGCACCATGACCAGCCCGCTGCGCAGGGACGGGAAGCGCGCCAGCATCGTCAGCAGCACCGGCACGGCGACGTTGTAGGGCAGGTTGGCCACCAGGGCGGTGGGCTCGGGGCCGGGCAGCTCGGTGACGGCCACGGCGTCGGCGAGCACCACCTCCAGGGTGGTGCCCGGCCGGGCCCGGGCGGCGACGGTGGCGGGCAGCTCGGCGGCCAGCACGGGGTCGATCTCGACGGCGACGACCCGGTCGACGACCTCCAGCAGGGCCAGGGTCAGCGAGCCGAGCCCGGGGCCGACCTCGACGACGACGTCGTCGGGCGCCAGCTCGGCCACCCGCACGATGCGCCGCACCGTGTTGGCGTCGACGACGAAGTTCTGCCCGAGGGTCTTGGTGGGCCGCACGCCGAGGCGCCCGGCGAGCTCGCGGACGTCGCCGGCGCTCAGCAGGGACACGGGGCCCCCGTCGCACGGGTCGTCGCGGAGCTCGCCGGGCGCGGGGCCGGGCGGGCGGTGGTGGTCAGAGGCGCTTGCCGCACACGGGCCATTGTCCGGCACCGGCGCGCTGGTACAGCAGCTTGGCCCGGTAGGTCTGCTCGGCGGCCGAGGCCTGGCTGGGCAGGCCGCTGCCGCCGACGGCGCGCCAGGTGGAGACGCTGAACTGGTACAGGCCGTGGTACTTGCCGCTGCCGGAGACGATGCCCGGGTTCCCGCCGGACTCGCAGGCCGCCAGCGCGCTCCAGTTCAGGGAGTCCACGCCGCCGCCCACGGAGCCGCCGCCGGAGGACGACGACGAGGACGACGAGGAGGAGGACGAGGAGGAGGACGAGGGGGTGCTCGCGGCCGCCGGGGCCGGTGCGGGCTTCGGAGCGGGCTCGGGCCGCTCCTTGGTGCCCACCTGCACGACCCGGTCGACGGGCTGCGCGTCCACGGTCTCGCCGACGGCGTCGTGGGTCACGCGCACGCCGTCGCGGAAGACGTCGTCGAAGGTGACGGTCTTGGAGCCGTCGGCGCCCTCGGCCACGACCCGGCGCTCGCCCTGGAAGAGCTCGCCGGTCTCCTCGGTGCGGCTGCCGTGCGGCAGGGCGACCCGCTCGGTGCTCTGCGAGCGGTCCACGCGCACCACCTGCACGCGCAGGTCGGGGGTGATGCGCATCGCGGTGTCGACGGAGACCTCGTCGCCGGGGCGCACGGTGACGCCGGTCTCGGCGAGCAGGGCGGCGACGTCGGTGGCGGTGGTCGTCACCGGGCGCTCCTGCCCGTCGGCGACGACGACGGTGCTCTTGGGGGTGACCACGTCGAGGGCGAGGCCCTGGCGGCCCAGCGGCTGCGAGCGGGAGGCGGACAGCTTGGCGCCGTCGGCGCGCACGTCGAGGTCGGCGAGGGCCTCGTCGACGGTGCGGGCGGTGGTCCAGTGGGTCCTCTGCTCGCCGTCGAGGGTGAGGGTGAGCTGGCGGCCGTAGCGCACGACGACGGTGGTGCCGTCGGAGACGTCGGTGCCGGGCGAGGGGGCGACGATGTCGTGGGGGCCGACCTCGATGCCCTGGGCCTCGAGGACGTCGGCGACGGTGCCGCCGAAGACGCTCAGCTCGGTGCGGGCGCCGTCGGCGTCGACGGTGACGTCCTTGTCGAGGGCGGTGAAGGCCACGGTGCCGCCGACGACGGCGACGAGGGCGGTGCCCCCGGCGACGAGCCCGAGGGTGCGGGAGGTGGCGGGGACGAGCTTGCGCAACTGCACGAGGGATCCTTCGACGTGCTTCCCGGGCACGAGCCCGGGCGCGGCCGCGGTGAGGGGGACCCCCGTCCCCCACGTCGGCGCGGCGCCCGGCCTGCTCGATCCGGCCGACTGCGCGGGAACGTAACCGCGCTGAGACCTCTTCGACAAGTTCCCGTGATCGCTCAAGCACGATCACTCAACGTGATCAAGCTGGGCCGGGCGAGGGACACCCGGTGACCGGGCGTCACCACCGCTGCGGCGCAGCGGGTTCGGCGGGCGCCCGCGGTCGCGGCGGCGGCCGCGCCGGGCCGCAGCGGTGTGACGCAGCTCACCGGCGCCGGCGCGGGTTCACCAGGGCCCGTAGACCGCCTCCGTGGTGGCGGCGAGCTGCGCGCACAGCTCCTCCAGGTCCGCGCCCAGGGTCTCGGCCATCGAGCGCACGGTCAGCGGCACGAGGTAGCCGGCGTTGGGCCGGCCGCGGTGCGGCACCGGCGTCAGGTACGGCGCGTCGGTCTCCACCATGACCCGGTCGCGCGGGGCGGCGCGCAGGGCCTCGCGCAGCGGCTCGGCGTTCTTGAACGTCACCGTGCCCGCGAAGGAGAGGTAGTAGCCGGCGTCGGCGCACACCCGGGCCATCGCCGCGTCGCCGGAGAAGCAGTGGAAGACCGTGCGCTCCGGCGCGCCCTCCTCGGCCAGCACCCGCAGGACGTCCTCGTGGGCGTCGCGGTCGTGGACCTGCAGCGCCAGGCCCAGCTCCTTGGCCAGGGCGATGTGCGCCCGGAAGGAGTCCTCCTGCAGGTGCCACTGCTCGGGCGGGGTGCGGAAGTGGTCCAGGCCGCTCTCGCCCACCACCCGCACGCGCGGGTGCCGGGCCAGCTCGCGCACCTCGGCCAGCGCGGCGCCCAGCTCACCGCGCTCGACGAGGGCGGGCACCTCGTTGGGGTGGATCGCCACCCCGCCCAGCAGCTCGGGGTGGCGGTCCAGCGCCGCCACCGTCCAGCGCGCGGCGGGCAGGTCGCAGCCGATCTGCACCGAGCGCGGCACGCCGGCGGCGGTGGCGGCCGCCAGCAGCGCAGCCACCTCCGCCTCGGAGGCCTCGGAGTCCAGGTGGGTGTGGTTGTCGGCCACCGGCACCGGCAGCGGCTCCGGGGGGGGGGGGGGGGGGGGGGGGGGGGGGGGGGGGGGGGGGGCGGGGGGGGGGGGGTGGGGGGGCGCCACACGGCCGCCCCCGACAGCGTTGTGTACAACGGCGTCGTGGGG
>NZ_JBJLSG010000148.1:0-12480 GCF_050871925.1 Kineococcus gurbantunggutensis | reverse complement strand
CCCCGCGGGGGGGGCCGCGGCCGCCCCCGGCCACCAGCAGCGGCAGCCAGGACACCCCGACGCCCCCCGGCGCCCCCCCCCCCAGGTCCAGGGCCTCCACGACCACGACGCCGGCGCGCAGCAGCACCTCGTGCGCGGGCGCGGGGTCGTCGAACGGGGCGATGGACAGGTAGTCGATGCCCACCAGCCGCACGCCGCGCTCGACGAGCGCGGCCGCCCCGTCGCCGGTCAGCGCCGGGAAGTCCGCGCTGAAGCGCGGGCCGTCCCACAGGGCGCCGCCGCGGGTGCGCAGCAGGACGCGCTCGGTGCCCCCGCCGAGCTCCAGGGCGCGCACCGCGGCGGCGTCCAGGTGCCCCTCGGGGCCGGTGGCGTCGACGACCTCGCACGGGCCGACGAGGACGTCCAGCGGCACGGTCTCGATGCCGCCGGCGCCGGCCAGGAAGTGCACCGGCGCGTCGACGTGGGTGCCGCAGTGCGCCGAGAGCTCCAGGCGCGAGACGTTGACGCCCCCGTCGTGCAGGGACTGCTGGCGCTCCACGGTCAGCTCGGTGTCGCCGGGGTACAGCGGCACCCGCCCGGGCACCAGCGGGACGGTGACGTCGATCAGCGTGCGCTCCACGGCGGTCCCTCCCGCGCGCCCGGGCGGGGACGCTCAGACGACGACGTCGACCGTGCAGCCGGTGTCGGCGAAGGCGAGCCGGCCCAGCGCCTCGACGACCTCCTCGACGGTGACGGGTCGCACGGTCACGGCTCCACGGTGCCGCACCCGTGCGCCCGGCGCGCGCCGGGCGGGCAGCGGTGCGGGAACGCGGCGCCAACCCCGCCCGTCGACCACGGTGGGGGCCGGCCGGCGGCCCGGGCACGGACGGAGGACGAGATGGGCTTGCGCAACCTCGCGGCGCGCTTCGGCGCGGGCGCGGCGTCGGTGGACACGGTGCTGGAGCGGGCGGTGGCCCAGCCGGGCGGCCCGGTCGGCGGCCGCGTCGTCGTGGTCGGCGGGTCGGTGGCGCAGGACGTGCAGGAGGTCGTCGTCGCCCTGCAGGCGCGCGTGGAGGTGGAGAGCGGGGACTCCGAGTGGCGCGAGGACGTCGTCTTCGGCACCGCCCGCGTCGGCGGGGGGTTCACCACGGTGCCCGGCGAGCGCGCCGAGCTGCCCTTCTCGCTGCAGCTGCCCTGGCAGACGCCGGTGACCGCGATCGGCGGCTGGCACCTGCGCGGGGTGCACGTCGGGGTGGTCACCAGGCTCGTCATCGCCGGCTCCGTGGACCCCGGCGACCTGGACGCCCTGACGGTGGCGCCGCTGCCGGTGCAGCAGGCGGTGGTGGACGCGCTGGGCTCGCTGGGCTGGCGGTTCAAGAGCGCCGACGTGGAGAAGGGCCGCGTGCGCGGCTCGGACCTGCCGTTCTACCAGGAGCTGGAGTTCGCGCCGCCGGCGCGCGTGCGCGGGGTGAACGAGCTGGAGGTGACGTTCCTGGCGGACCCGCACGGGGTGGACGTGGTGCTGGAGGCCGACCGCCGCGGCGGGCTGTTCACCGAGGGCCGCGACGTGGTCAGCCGGCTGCGCCTGTCGCACGCGGACACCGACCGCTCCCGGGTGGCCGCGGCGCTGGAGGCGGCGGTGCGCGAGCTGGGCTCGCGGCGCGGCTGGGGCTGGTGAGGCGCCGCGACCCGCGACCGGTGACGGTCGCGGGCCGCGGGCTCCCCCGCCCGGCGGGGCGGGACCGGTCGCGTCAGGCGGTGACGACGACCGGGACGATCATCGGGCGGCGGCGGTGCTTCTGGCTGACCCAGCTGCCCACCGTGCGCCGCACGATCTGCTGCAGCTGGTGGGTGTCGACGGCACCGGTGGAGGCCTCGTTGAGGGCGGCCTCGACCTTGGACCTGATGCCGGCGAAGCGGTCGTCGCCGTCGCCGATGAAGCCGCGGGCGTTGAACTCCGGGCCGGAGACGACCTTGCCGGTGACGGAGTCGACGGCGACGAAGATGGAGATGAACCCCTCCTCGCTGAGGATGCGCCGGTCCTTCAGGTCCGCCTCGGTGATCTCGCCGACGCTGGAGCCGTCGACGTAGACGTACCCGACGGGCACGGCGCCGGTGATGCTCGCCCTGCCGTCGACGAGGTCGACGACGACGCCGTCCTCGGCGATGACGACGCGCTCGCGCGGCACGCCGGTCTTGACGGCGAGGTCGCCGTTGGCGATGAGGTGGCGGTACTCGCCGTGCACCGGCATGACGTTGCGCGGCTTGAGGATGTTGTAGCAGTAGAGCAGCTCACCGGCGCTGGCGTGCCCGGAGACGTGGATCTTCGCGCTCTGCTGGTGCACGACGTTCGCGCCGAGGCGGATGAGGCCGTTGATGACGCGGAAGACGGCGTTCTCGTTGCCCGGGATGAGCGAGCTGGCCATCACGACGGTGTCGCCGGCGCTGATGGAGACGCGGTGGTCGCGGTTGGCCATGCGCGAGAGCGCGGCCATCGGCTCGCCCTGCGAGCCGGTGCACATGAGCACGACGCGGTCGTCGGGCAGGTCGTCGACCTGCTTGAGGTCGATGAGGACCCCCGGCGGGACGTCGAGGTAGCCCAGGTCGGCGGCGATGCCCATGTTGCGGACCATGGAGCGGCCCACGAAGGCGACCTTGCGGCCGTGCGCGTCGGCGGCGTGCAGCACCTGCTGCACGCGGTGCACGTGGCTGGAGAAGGAGGCCACGACGATGCGGCGCTCGGCGCGGCCGAAGAGCTGCTCCAGCACCGGGCCGATGTCGCGCTCGGGGGCGGTGAACCCGGGCACCTCGGCGTTGGTGGAGTCCACGCAGAAGAGGTCCACGCCCTCGTCGCCCAGGCGGGCGAAGGCGTTGAGGTCGGTGATGCGCCCGTCCAGCGGCAGCTGGTCCATCTTGAAGTCGCCGGTGTGCAGCAGCAGGCCGGCGTCGGTGCGCACGGCGACGGCCAGCGCGTCCGGGATGGAGTGGTTGACCGCGATGAACTCGCAGGAGAACGGGCCGAGCTGCTCGGTCTGCCCCTCCTTGACCCCCAGCGTGTAGGGGCGGATGCGGTGCTCCTTGAGCTTGGCCTCGATCAGGGCCAGCGTCAGCTGCGAGCCGACGAGCGGGATGTCCTGCCGCAGGCGCAGCAGGTAGGGCACGGCGCCGATGTGGTCCTCGTGGCCGTGGGTGAGCACGATCGCCACGACGTCGTCGAGGCGGTCGGCGATGGGGGCGAAGTCCGGCAGGATCAGGTCGACGCCGGGCTGGTGCTCCTCGGGGAACAGCACGCCGCAGTCGATGATCAGCAGCTTGCCGCGGTGCTCGAGCACCGTCATGTTGCGCCCGACCTCGCCCAGCCCGCCGAGGCCGACGACGCGCAGGGCGCCGTCGGGCAGCGGCGGCGGGGCGGACAGCTCGGGGTGGGGGTGGCTCATGAAGCTCCTCCTGCGACCGGGGCGGTCGCGACCGTGGGGTGGGTGTTCAGGTGTCGGTGGGGCCGGGCAGCAGCCCGGCGTCGGCGAGGTCCGCGGCGATCGCGGCGACCTCGTCGGGGGTGGCCTCCAGCAGGGGCGGGCGCACCGCGCGGCGCGGCAGCGCACCGGTGAGCTCCAGGGCGGCCTTGACGGCCACGACGCCCTGCGTGCGCGTCATGATCCCGCGCACGGCGGGCAGCAGTTGCGCGTGCAGGGCGCGGGCGGTGGGCAGGTCGCCGGCGTCCACCGCGGCGACCATGCGCGCGTACTGCTCGCCGGCCACGTGGGCCACGACGCTGACGACGCCGGAGGCGCCGTGCGCCAGCAGCGCCAGGTTCAGCGCGTCCTCGCCGGAGTAGTACGCCAGGTCGGTGCGCGCCAGCACCCAGGAGGTGGCGGCCAGGTCGCCCTTGGCGTCCTTGACCGCGGTGATCCGCTCGTGCTCGGCCAGGCGCACCAGCGTCTCGGTCTCGATGGGCACCCCGGAGCGCCCCGGGATGTCGTAGAGCATCACCGGCAGGGCGGTGGCGTCGGCGACGGTGCGGAAGTGGTGCGCCAGCGCCGCCTGCGGGGGCTTGGAGTAGTAGGGCGTCACCACGAGCAGCCCGTGGGCGCCGGCCTTCTCGGCGGCCTGGGCCAGCTCCGTGCTGTGCGCGGTGTCGTTGGTGCCCACGCCGGCCAGGACGTGGGCCCGGTCGCCGACGGCCTCGAGCACGGCGCGCAGCAGCCGGTCCTTCTCGGCGTCGGAGGTGGTGGGGGACTCCCCCGTGGTGCCGCTGACGACGAGCCCGTCGTGGCCCTGGGCCAGGAGGCGCTCGGCCAGGGCGGCGGCACCCTCGACGTCCACGGCGCCGGACGCGGTGAACGGGGTGACCATCGCGGACAGCACCCCCCCGAACGGGCGGGGAGGGTGCGCTGCGGTGGCGGTGGGCATGCAGGGAGGTTACCGCCGAGCGCCGACGCACCCGGGCCCGGAGCCGCGCCGGCGCGCGCGGCGGGCCCGGCGGGCGTGCGAGGACCCGGTCGCTGCCCGCTCGGGGGTCCGGGCAGCGGCCGGGTCCGGGGGTGTCATCGCCGCCGGCGGCCCGGGCGTTACACCCCGTCCGGGGCCTCCTGGAGGACCTCCACGCGCACGCCCCCCTCGACGGCGGCGGCGCGCACGTGCGAGAGCAGCGCCACGACGGCGTCGGCCCGCAGCGGCCCGGTGGGGTGGGTGGTGCGCACGGCCAGGGTGGCGCAGCCGGCGGCGCGCGCGGCGGCCAGCCCGGCCGGGGCGTCCTCGACGACGAGGCAGTCGGCGGGGTCCACGCCCAGGCGCCGGGCGCCGAGCAGGAAGCACTCGGGGTCCGGCTTGCCGCGGGAGACGTCGTCGTAGGTGACCAGGGCGGCCGGCTCGGGCAGCCCGGCGGCGCCGCGGCGGGCGTCGGCCAGGGCGCGGTCGCAGGAGGTGACCACCGCCCAGCGCCCGTGCGGCAGGGCGGCCAGCAGCTGCGGCACCCCGGGCAGCTGCACGACGCCGTCGACGTCGGCGACCTCCAGCTCGGTGATGCGCGCGGCGGCCTGCTCGGCGCGCTCGGCGCCCACCAGGTCGCGCACGATCTCGGCGGCGGGGCGGCCGTGGCCGTGGGCGGCCACCAGCTGCCGCTGGGTGATGCCGTGCTCCAGGGCCCAGGTGCTCCAGCAGCGGGCGATGGCGGCGGTGGAGTCCACGAGGGTGCCGTCCATGTCGAGCAGCACGGCGGCGAAGGGGCGGTCGGGCAGGCTCACCGCAGCACCCTACGGGCCGCCCGCCGCTCCCCCGTCCGGGGCACCGGTGCGGCCGGGGGGCCCCGCGCCGGCCGCGGGCGTGCCAGGGTGTGCCCCGCCCGGCCGGGGAGCCGGGCGGCGGCGGCGAGGCCTGGGGGGCACGTGTCGGTGGGGTCGGTGGGGTCGGTGGGGTCGGTGGGGTCCGGGGGGTCGGTGGCCCCGCGCGGGGGCGCGGCCGGGGGCGGCGGCAGCGGCGGGGGCACGCACGAGCTGCGCACCTCGATCGCCACGGTGTGCCTGGCGGGCACGCTGGACGAGAAGCTGCGGGCGGTGGCCGCGGCCGGCTTCGACGCCGTGGAGGTCTTCGAGCCGGACCTGCTGGCCAGCCCCGAGCCGCCGGCGGTGCTGCGCCGGCGGGTGGAGGACCTGGGGCTGTCGGTCTCGCTGTTCCAGCCCTTCCGCGACGTCGACGACGTGGACCCGGCGGCGGTGGCCCGCAACGCCCACCGGCTGCACCGCAAGTGCGAGCTGGCGCTGGAGCTGGGCACCGACCTGGTCCTGGTGTGCTCGGCGGTGCACCCCGGCGCGGTGCGCGACGACGCGCTGCTGGCCGAGCAGCTGAACGCGGCGGCGGGGGTGGCCGCCTCGCACGGGGTGCGCCTGGCGTACGAGGCGCTGGCGTGGGGGGCGCACGTGTCGGACTACCGGCACGCCGCGCGGCTGGTCGCCGCGGCGGACCACCCGGCGCTGGGCAACTGCCTGGACTCCTTCCACGTGCTCTCGCGCGGCGACGACCCCTCGGGCATCGCCGACATCCCCGCGCGGGACGTGTTCTTCTACCAGATCGCCGACGCGCCGCGGCTGTCGATGGACGTGCTGCCGCTGAGCCGGCACCACCGCTGCTTCCCCGGCCAGGGCGAGTTCGACCTGGAGCGCTTCCACGCCGCCGTGGTCAGCAGCGGCTACCGCGGGCCTGTGTCGCTGGAGGTGTTCAACGACCTGTTCCGGCAGGCGGACCCGGTGGCGACGGCGGTGGACGCGATGCGCTCGCTGCGGCACCTGCGCGACCGCACGTTCCGGCACCGGCCGGGCCTGCCGCCGGCCTCGCCCTCGCCCTCGCTGCCGGAGCCGCCGGCGGTGCGCGAGTGGGCCTTCGCGGAGGTGTCCTCCTCCCCCGCCACCGCGCCGGCGGTGACGCGGCTGCTGGCGCAGCTGGGGTTCTCGCGCACCGGCGAGCACCGCAGCGCCCCGGTGGAGCTGTGGTCCAACGGCGCCGCGCGGGTGGTGCTGAACCGCCGCCGCGACGACGTGCGCGCGCAGGTCTCGGCGCTGGGCCTGGCCACGCCGCAGCCGCACGCGCTGCACGAGCGGGCGCGCACCCTGCTGGCGCCGGTGGTGAACCGGGCCGCGGGCCCCGGCGAGGCGGAGATCCCCTCGGTCGTGGCCCCGGACGGCACGTGGGTGCAGTTCTGCGGGGACGGCCCGGGCGGGTGGCTGACGGACTTCGCCCCGTGCGGGCCGGGCGCGGAGGAGGACGGGCGCGAGGCGGTGGCGCTCACCGGCGTGGACCACGTGGTGCTGCCGCAGCCGTTCGCCGGCTTCGACGCCGCCACGCTGTTCCTCTCCTCCGTGCTGGGGCTGGAGGCGGAGGCGGTCTCGGTGGTGCCGGGCCCGGCGGGCCTGGTGCGCACCCGCGCGCTGACCTCCCCGCACCAGCGGGTGCGCGTGGCGGTCAGCGTGGCGCCGACGTCGTCGATGCTGCGCGGGCGGCCGGCGGGCGCCGGGCACGTGGCCTTCGCCGCGGCGGACGCGACGGCGGCCGCGGCCGCGTTCCGCCGCAACGGCGGGGAGGTGCTGCCGGTGCCGGGCAACTACTACGACGACCTGGAGGCCCGCTACGGCCTGGACGCGGCGTTCCTGGCGCGGCTGCGCGAGAACGACGTCATGTACGACCGCGACGAGCACGGCGAGCTGCTGCACTTCGCCACGCGCTCGCTGAGCCGGGAGCTGTTCGTGGAGGTGGTGCAGCGCGTGGGCGGCTACCGCGGCTACGGCGCGGTCAACGCCCCGGTGCGCATGGCCGCGCAGACGGCCCCGCCGGCCGGCTGAGGGCGGCGCGGCTCAGGGCAGCAGGACCACGCGCCCGTGGCGGCCGGGGCGCTCGGCGGCCGCCGCGGCCGCGCGCACGTCGGCCAGCGGGTAGGCCCCGGCGATCGGCACGTGCAGCCGGCCGTCGGCCACGAGCTGGGCGAGCTCGGCGAGGACCTCGGCGCGGCGGGTCGCCGTGGGGGCCGGGGCGCCGCCGAACTCCACGGCGGCCTCGACCTCGACGGTGGACACCGCCCGCTCGTCGGCCACGCCCAGCGCGCCGGCCAGCGGCGGCAGGTCCGCGCCGGTGGTGTCCACCAGGGCGTCCACGCGCGGGGTCAGCTCGCGCACGCGCCGGGCCAGCGCGGCCGGGTCGTCGGCGGGGGCCACCGCGTCGCAGCCGTGCGCGTGCAGCCAGTCGTGGTGCTCGGCGCCGGCCACGCCGACGACGCGCGCGCCGCACAGGCGGGCCAGCTGCACGGCGAAGGAGCCGACGTCGGTGGTGGCACCGGCCACGACGACCGCGTCGCCGTCGCGCACGCCCACCGCGCACACGCAGGCGTGGGCGGCGACGCCGGCGACGTACAGGGAGCCGGCCGCCTCCCAGGGCAGCCCGGCGGGCTTGGGCACCACGTGGGCGGCGGGCACCAGGACGCTCTCGGCGTGCGCGGCGTGCCGCTCGCTCCAGCCGAGGACCTCCTCGCCGACCTCGACGCCGGAGCCGTCGCCGGCGGCGGTGACCACGCCGGCGAACTCCGCGCCCTCGGAGCCGGGGAAGGCCTGCGGGTACAGCTGCGCCAGGGCGCCCTCGCGCACGGCGGCGTGCACCGCGGTGATGCCGGCCGCGCGCACGGTCACGCGCACCTGACCCGGTCCCGGCTCGGGCGCGGGCACGTCCACGACGTGGAGCACGTCCGGACCGCCGAACCGCTCGAAGCGCACAGCCCTGGTCACGACGACCTCCCCCGCGCCGTCCCGCGCGCCCTGGCGCGCCCGGGTCCGGCTGGGGTGAGGCTGTCGCGGATCGCCGCCGGGGGCAACCCCCGGCCCCGGCGGCTCACGCCGCCGGGCGCAGCAGGTACTCCACGAGCAGGTCCGCGCAGCCGCCGATCGCGCCGCGGTGCACGACCTCGTAGCCGTGGGTGCTCAGGGTGGGCAGGCAGAGCAGCGCCGCGCGCGGGGTCTGGCCCTTCACCTGCGCCTGGGAGGCGTCGGACTCGAAGGCCGTGAACGCCGCCGCGCGCGGGTCCAGGCCCAGCTCGCGGCCCAGGCGCAGCAGGTGGTCGGCGATCGCGACGTCGTAGACGGCGGCGGCGTCGGCGTAGGCGACGATCGGGCCGGAGTCCACGACGGTGCCGTACTCGGGCTCGGCCGGGCCGACCTCGACGGCGAGCACGACGTCGCCGGGCAGCGTGCGGGCGGCGTAGGAGGCGCCGACGCCGCCGATCTCCTCGGCGGTGGTGAGCACGAGGTGCACGTCGGCGGGCGGGCGCGCGCCGCGCTCGCGCAGCCGGCGGGCGGCCTCGAGCACGACGGTCACCGCGGCGCGGTCGTCGAGGAAGTAGCCGCCGACGTGGTCGCCGAACTCGACGGGGGCGCGCTTGCTGCGGTGCACGCACACCCGCGTGCCCGGGTGCACCCCGGCCGCGGTCAGCTGCTCGGGGGTGCGGCCGGTGAAGACGAACACGTGGTCCCAGTCCATGGCCCGGTCGCCGCCGTCGGGCTTGGTCTGCCAGATGCGCTGCGACTCCTGCGAGGTGTGCTCGGAACCCAGGGCCAGCACGCCGGTGAGCTCCTCGACGTCGCCGAGGACCGCGACCGGTCCCAGCCCGAAGTTCCCCGGGTACATCACCCCCAGCTCGCCCACGTGCAGGGTCCCGTCGGCCTCGACCCGCTTGACGATCATCGACAGCTCGTCCAGGTGCGCGGTGACCCGCACGCCGGGGGCGGGGCGGTCGCCGTCGCCGCGCACGAGGCCGACGAGGTTGCCGGCGGGGTCGGTCCACAGCTCGTCCACCAGGCCGCGCAGCTCGCGCGCGCACACGTCGCGCACCGCGCCCTCGCGCCCGACCGGGCCGTAGGCGGCGAGCAGTTCGCGCAGCAGGGCGGAGGTCCGCTCGGCGTGCTGGTCGGTCACGTCTCCCCTAGGGTCGCGACGGTCGGGTCCGGTCCCGGTCTACCGCCCCGGCGGCGCGCGCACACCTCGGGACCGGGCGGGGCGCCCGGCGCCGCGGCGCGCGCTCCCGCCCCGCCCCCGCGACGGGGCCCCGCCGATCCGATCAGCCGAGCAGCCGAGCACGGAGGAACGCATGCGCATCGGGTACAAGCTGGCCACCGAGGCCTTCGACCCGAAGGAGATCATCCGGCAGGCCGTGGAGGCCGAGCGGGCCGGGTACGACTTCGTGGAGATGAGCGACCACTTCCACCCCTGGCTGGACGTGCAGGGGCACTCGGGTTTCACCTGGAGCCTGTTCGCGGCCATCGCGGCCAAGACGGAGCGGATCGGGCTGGTCACCGGCGTGACGTGCCCGTCGGTGCGCTACCACCCGGCGATCATCGCGCAGGCCGCGGCGACGATGCAGATCATCTCCGACGGCCGGTTCACGCTCGGCGTGGGCGCCGGCGAGCGCCTCAACGAGCACGTCGTCGGCCGGGGTTTCCCCGCCGTCGCCGAGCGGCACGAGCGCTTCCGCGAGGCGCTGGAGATCATCCGGCTGCTGTGGCGGGGCGGGTACCGCACGTACGAGGGCAAGCACCTGCGCCTGGAGGACGCGCGCGTCTTCGACCTGCCGGAGCAGCTGCCCGTCATCGCGGTGGCGGCCAGCGGCCCGGCGTCGGCGCGCATCGCCGCCGAGCTGGGCGACGGGCTGTTCGCCACCGAGCCCAAGGGCGACATGGTGGACACCTGGAAGCGGCTGGGCGGCAGCGGCCCGGCGTACGCGGAGGTGCCGATGGCGTGGGCGCCGGACGAGCGCTCGGCGGTGGAGGCGGTGCTGGAGAAGAGCCGCTGGGCGGTCACCGGCTGGAAGGTCATGGCGGAGCTGCCGAACCCGGTGAACTTCGACGCCGCGACCCGGACGGTCAAGGCCGAGGACGTCACCGCGCAGTTCGCCGTCGGCCCCGACCCGGCCGGGTACCTGAGCAACGTGCAGCAGTACGTCGACGCGGGTTTCGACCACGTCGTCACCCAGAACGCCGGCCCGGACCCCGACGGGTTCCTGGAGTTCTTCGCCAACGAGCTGGCCGCGCCGATGCGGGCGATCACGCCCTCGTCTTGACGGCACCGGTTCCCGGGGGCACCGGGCGCCCGGCCCGCCGCGCGGCGGCACCCCCGCGCCTCACTCGCCCAGCGTCGGCAGGTACCCGGGCGCGCGCCGCGCGTGCGTGGCCTGCTCGAAGGAGTACGCCAGGCTCAGCACGCCCGCGTCGTCCCACTGCGCGCCGGTGAACGACACCCCCACCGGCAGCGCCCCGCGCGGGCCGGCGAACCCGGCCGGCACCGCCACGTTCGGGTAGCCGGCCACCGCCGCGGGCGTGGAGGTGGCGTACGCGAAGCGGTCCGCCTCCCCGTCCACCGAGGCGTAGCGCGTCTTCCACGCCGGGGTGCCGGTCAGGCCGACGACCGCGTCGAGGTCGTCCTCGGCGCCGGGGCCCTGCGCCAGCGCCTCGTCGATCGAGGCCCGCGCCAGGGAGCGGGCCACGATGCGCGCCGCGCGCGCCTGCGCGTCGTCCGCGGGCACCTCGCCCGCCTGCGCGGCGAGCATCGTCTCCTGGCCGAAGTACGCCAGCTCCACGGGGTCCTGCTCGTTGAACGCGATCACCGCCGCCAGGTCCGCCGGCGCCCCGGGGGTCGCGGCCAGGTACGCGTTCAGGTCCCGCTTGAACTCCGCCGTCAGCGCCGGGCCCTCGTTCTGCCCGACGAGGTCCAGGTAGTCCAGCCGCACCGGCACGGTGGTGGCGCCCGCCGCCTCCATCTCCTTGGCGGCGCGGTCGAACACCTCGGCGGTGTCCGGGCCGACGGCCTCGCGCTCCTCCTCGCTCAGCGTCCACACCCCCACCCGCGCGCCGTCCAGGGCGTCGGCGTCCAGGGCGGTGTAGTCCACCTCCGCGTCCGGGTTCGCCAGCGTCGCCGCGTCCGCCGGGTCCTCCCCGGCGATCACGTCCAGCACGATCGCGGCGTCCACCGCGTGCCGGGCCATCGGACCGGCGGTGTCCTGCTCCGCGGAGATCGGCACCACGCCGTCGCGGCTGACCAGGCCCAGGGTCGGCTTGACGCCCACGATGCCGTTCGCACCCGCCGGGCACACGATCGAGCCGTCCGTCTCGGTGCCGATCGCCACCTGCGCCAGCGAGGCGGCCACCCCCGCGCCGGAGCCGGAGGAGGAGCCGCAGGGGTTGCGGTCCAGCACGTACGGGTTGCCGGTCTGCCCGCCCACCCCGCTCCAGCCGCTGGTGGAGGCGTCGCCGCGGAAGTTCGCCCACTCCGACAGGTTCGCCTTGCCGATCACGACCGCGCCGGCCGCGCGCAGCTTCGCCGTCAGGGTCGCGTCGTCGGGGCGGGTGCCCAGCATCGCGCGCGAGCCGGCCGTGGTGGCCATGCCCTGCGCGTCGACATTGTCCTTCAGCAGCACCGGGATGCCCTCCAGCGCCCCGCGCGGGCCGCCGTGCCGGCGCGCCCGGTCGCTGGCGCGCGCCTCGGCCAGCGCCGCGGGGTTGACCGCCAGCACCGCGCCCAGGTCCGGGTCGACCCGGCGGATGCGCTGCAGGTACGCGCGGGTCAGCTGCACGGCGGTCAGCTCGCCGGCGGCCATGCGCTCCTGCAGCTGCGGGATGGTGGCGGAGTCCAGGTCCAGGCCGCGCACGCTCGCGGTGGCGGCGGAGCGCTCGGCGGTCGGCGCCGCCCGCCCGGCGCGCTCCCGCTCGTCCACGCCGGAGGCGGCGGTGGTGGCGGGCGAGGTGGCGGTGGCGCTGGCGGGCAGGGCGACGAGGCCGACGAGGACGGCCGCCGCGGCGGCGGTGGCGCGGCGGGCGGAGCGGGGGGAGAGCAGCACGCGGTTCCTCCGGGAGGGGGGTCGGGGGCGGGGGGGCCGCGCCCGGCCCCCCGCAACCTAGGTTCCCCGGGGCCGCGCGGGGTTTACCCAGTTTTAAAGATTAGTGGGCCCCCCCCCGCCCTCCCGCCCGGCCCCCCCCC
>NZ_JBJLSG010000147.1:0-12508 GCF_050871925.1 Kineococcus gurbantunggutensis | reverse complement strand
GGTCGGGGGGGGGCGGGCGGCGCGCGCGAGGGGGGGGGGGGGCGCCGGGCCGGCCCCCCCCGCGAGGGGGTCGTCAGTCGGAGACGGTGATGCCCATCGACCGGGCGGTGCCGGCGATGATGCGGGCCGCCATGTCGACGTCCTTGGCGTTGAGGTCCTGCAGCTTCTGCTCGGCGATCTCGCGCACCTGGGCCTGCGTGAGGTTCGCGACCTTCTTCACGTGCGGCTCGCCCGAGCCCTTGTCCACGCCCGCGGCCTTCTTGATGAGCTCCGCGGCCGGCGGGGTCTTGGTGACGAAGGTGAAGGAGCGGTCCTCGTAGACCGTGATCTCGACCGGGATCACGTTGCCGCGCTGCGCCTCGGTCTGGGCGTTGTACGCCTTGCAGAACTCCATGATGTTCACGCCGTGCTGACCGAGCGCGGGGCCGATCGGCGGGGCCGGCGTGGCCTGACCGGCCTTGATCTGGAGCTTGATGAGGCCGGCGACCTTCTTCTTGGGGGGCATGCGCGATCCCTTCTCAGGCTGGGGGTGGCCGTATCGGTGCCCGCGGATCGGGCGACGACGGGTTGAGGCCGTCGTCCAGTCTACGCGCCGGCGCGCGGGGTGCGCGCACGGCGAGCGAGCCCCCGGCCGCGGGGGCCGGGGGCTCGCTCGGGGGCGCGGGGCGCCGTCAGATCTTGGCGACCTGGTTGAAGTTCAGCTCCACGGGCGTCTCGCGCCCGAAGATCGACACCAGCACGGTGAGCTTCTGGCGGTCGGCGGAGATCTCCGAGATGGTCGCCGGCAGGGTCTCGAAGGGGCCCTCCATGACCGTGACGGACTCGCCGACCTCGAAGTCCACGACGCGGGGCGCGGCGGCCACCGCACCGCCCGGGGCCGCGGCGCCGCCGGCGGCGCCCGCCTTGGGCTTGGCCTGCAGGGTCGGGGCCAGCATCGAGAAGACCTCGTCGGTCGACAGCGGCACCGGCTGGTGGGTGTTGCCCACGAAGCCCGTCACGCCCGGGGTGTGCCGCACGGCGCCCCACGACTCGTCGGTCAGGTCCATGCGGACCAGCACGTAGCCGGGGATGCGCACCCGGCGGACGTTCTTGCGCTGGCCGTTCTTGACCTCGACGACCTCCTCCATGGGCACCTCGACCTGGAAGATGTAGTCCTCCATGTTGAGGCTGGTCATGCGGGTCTCGAGGTTGGTCTTCACGCGGTTCTCGTAGCCGGCGTAGCTGTGGATCACGAACCACTCGCCGGGCATGCGCCGCAGCTTCTTGCGGAACTCCTCGGCCTCGTCGACGTCGTCGTCGTCGGCCCCCGCGACCCCCTCGGCCCCGCCGACCGGGTCGCCGTCGGCGGGACCGGCGGCGTCGAGGTCGCCGGCCTCCTCGCCCTCGGCGGCGCCCACGGCGTCGGGCAGCGGCAGGTCGGGGGTGTCGACGGCCTGCTCGGCGCGCGCCTCGTCGTCCGCCTCGACCTGCTCGCGCACGTCCTCGGCGTCGTAGCCCGTCAGGGAGGCGTCCGCCTCCAGGCGCTCGTCCTCGTACTCGCCCAGCGGCACGGGCGACGGCTCGGCCGCGGCGCTGAACACCTCGTCGCGCTCCGCGGCGAACGGCTCGTCGCCCTCCGGGGCGTCGTCGGGACCCCACTGCTGCGACACGGTGCTGACCTGCTTCCTTCGGGTTGGGGACTCCGCGCACCGCAGCGGTGCGCCGCCGTCCGTCAGGACCCGAACACCAGCAGGACGAGCTTGCCGATGCCGTAGTCCAGGACGGACACCAAGAGCATCATCACCACGACGAAGACCAGGACGACGCCCGTGTAGCTCAGCAGGTCCCGGCGGGTCGGCCAGACGACCTTGCGCAGCTCCTCGACCACCTGGCGCAGGAAGAGCAGTACGCCGCCGCGGCGCTTGGCCGCCGCACGGTCCGCGGCCTTCGTCTCGCTCACGTCGACCTGCTCCCCACCGACTCCGGTGCTCGACTCGCCTGGTGCTGGCCGTTGCGCGCAACGGCGGGCGCGTCCCCGGGGGAACGCGGGTGGTGCTCGCAGGGCAGGAGGGACTCGAACCCACAACCGCCGGTTTTGGAGACCGGTGCGCTACCAATTGCGCCACTGCCCTGAGCGGCTCGGCGCGCCCCGGGGGGCACGCTCCACCTCGGCGGGACGGACCCGCCACCCGACACTCTAGGCGAGAACACGCCGCGGAGTCGAACCGCCCCGCAGCGCGGGGTGCCAGGATGGGGGTCGTGTCCGCTCCGAGCGCCCCCACCAGCACCCGCGTGTCCGCCCGCGTCGCCGGCATCGCCGAGTCCGCGACCCTCGCCGTGGACGCGAAGGCCAAGGCGCTCAAGGCCGCCGGCCGGCCCGTCATCGGCTTCGGCGCCGGCGAGCCGGACTTCCCCACCCCCGAGGCGGTCGTGCGCGCCGCCGCCGCCGCCTGCACCGACCCGGCCAACCACCGCTACACCCCCGCCGCCGGGCTGCCCGCGCTGCGCGAGGCGATCGCCGCCAAGACGCTGCGCGACTCCGGCTACGAGGTGCAGCCCTCGCAGGTGCTCGTCACCAACGGCGGCAAGCAGGCCGTGTACGAGACCTTCGCCGCGCTGCTGGACCCGGGCGACGAGCTGCTGCTGCCCGCCCCCTACTGGACCACCTACCCGGAGGCCGCCCGGCTCGCCGGCGGCGTGCCCGTGGAGGTCTTCGCCGGCATCGAGCAGGGCTACAAGGTCACCGTGGAGCAGCTGGAGGCCGCGCGCACCCCGCGCACCAAGGTCCTGCTGTTCAACTCCCCCTCCAACCCCACCGGCGCCGTCTACTCCCCCGAGGAGGTCCGCGCGATCGGGCGCTGGGCCGACGAGCACGGCCTGTGGGTGGTCACCGACGAGATCTACGAGCACCTCGTCTACGACGGCCGCCGCGCGGCGTCGCTGCCCGTGGAGGTCCCCGAGCTCGCCGAGCGCTGCGTCGTGCTCAACGGCGTCGCCAAGACCTACGCGATGACGGGCTGGCGGGTGGGCTGGCTGATCGGGCCCGCCGACGTCGTCAAGGGCGTGGCCAACCTGCAGTCGCACCTGACCTCGAACGTCGCCAACGTCTCCCAGGTCGCCGCGCTCACCGCGCTGAGCGGCGACCTGAGCGCCGTGGCGGCCATGCGGGAGGCCTTCGACCGCCGCCGGCGGCGGATCACCGAGATGCTCTCCGCGGTCGAGGGCGTGCGGTGCCCGCTGCCCGAGGGCGCCTTCTACGCCTACCCCTCGGTGGAGGCGCTCATCGGCAGGACGCTGCGCGGCCAGGAGATCACCTCCTCCGCCCGGCTGGCCGAGCTGATCCTCACCGAGGCGGAGGTGGCGGTCGTGCCGGGCGAGGCGTTCGGGCCCAGCGGCTACCTGCGCCTGTCCTACGCCCTCGCCGACGCGGACCTGGAGGAGGGCGTCGGGCGCGTGCAGCGCCTGCTGGCCGAGGTCCGCTGAGCGCCGGGGGCGGCGGGGCGCCCCCGCCACCCCTCGGCGCGCGCCGCCGGTGCCCGCGCGGGCAGACTCGCCGATCGTGACGCGCCCGCTGGAGACGCTGCCCAAGGCCCACCTGCACCTGCACTTCACCGGGTCCATGCGCCCGGCCACGCTGCTGGAGCTGGCGCAGCAGCACGGCGTGCGCCTGCCGGCGGCGCTGTCCGGGCACCGGCTGGTCTCGGTCTCGCCGGACGAGCGGGGCTGGTTCCGCTTCCAGCGCCTCTACGACGCCGCGCGCGCGTGCGTGCGCACCGCCGGGGACATGCGGCGCGTGGTGCTCGAGGCCGCCGCCGACGACGCCGCGGAGGGCTCGCGCTGGCTGGAGCTGCAGGTCGACCCCACCTCCTACGCCGTGCACGTGGGGGGCATCACCCCGGCGCTGGAGGTCGTGCTCGACGCCGCGCGGGAGGCCACGGCGCTGACCGGCACCGCGGTGTCCGTCGTCGTGGCCGCCAGCCGGGTGCGCCACCCGCTGGACGCGCGCACCCTGGCGCGGCTGGCCGCCCGGTACGCCGGGGAGGGGCCGGGCGCGGTCGTCGGCTTCGGGCTGTCCAACGACGAGCGGCGCGGCAGCACGGCGGACTTCGCCGGGGCCTTCGCCATCGCCCGGCGCGCCGGCCTGGCCTCGGTGCCGCACTCCGGGGAGCTGCTGGGCCCGGCGCACGTGCGCGAGACGCTCGCCGCCCTGCACCCGGACCGCCTGGGCCACGGGGTGCGCTGCGCGGAGGACCCGCGGCTGCTGGCGCGGGTGGTGGAGGCGGGCGTGGCCCTGGAGGTGTGCCCGGCGAGCAACGTCTCGCTGGGCGTGTACGGGGACCTGGCGGCGGTGCCGCTGCGCGCGCTGCTGGACGGCGGAGCCACCGTGGCGCTGGGCGCGGACGACCCGCTGCTCTTCGGCCCGCGCCTGGTGGCGCAGTACCGCAGCGCCCGCGAGGACCACGGCCTGGACGACGCGGCGCTGGCGGAGCTGGCCAAGGCCTCGATCAGCGCCTCGCGCGCGCCGGCGGCGACGAAGCGGGTGCTGCACGCGCAGGTGGACGACTGGCTGGCGACCGCGCCGGGGACAGCGGAAGGGCTGACGGGGGCCGCCGCGACGTGATTGACTCAATGAGTCGAGTCAATCGGTCATGGAGGTCGCCGTGTTCGCCGGTCTCGCCCTCGGGCTCCCGCTGCTGCTGAGCCTGGTGCTGGTCGCCGTCGCGACGGCGCTGGCGGTGCACCACCGCGTGCCCGCCGCCGAGCTCACCGCCCCCGTCGCCGGCGCCCGCCGCCGCGGGGACGCGTGGAGCGCGCTCGCCGCGGCCGCCGCCCTGGGCACCGCCGCCGCCTGCGTGGCCGGCGCCCGCTGGGCGCACGACGAGCGCCTCGTGGCGGTGTTCCCCCTCACGGCCGCGGCCGTCCACGCCGCCGTCGCCCTGACCGCCGAGGCGACGTGGCCGCGGCCCACCGCCCGGGTGCGCGGCGCCCGGCTGCTGGTGCGCTCCGTGCGCGACGGGGTGCCGGCGGGCCTGCTGGGCGGTGCGCTCGCCGCGGGGCTGCTGCTCGCCGCGGTGTGCGCGCTCGGCAGCGCGCTCGGCGCCCCGGACGGGCGCTCGGTGGAGTGGAGGTCCCCCGACGGCGTTGCGGTCTGGAGCGCCGCGACCTTCCCCGGGCACGCCCTCGCGGCTCCCGTGGCCGCCGCGGGACTCGCGGTGGCGGTGCTGACCGCCGCGGTGCTGCACCGGGTGCCCGCTCGTCCCGCGGTGCCCGGAGCGGACGAGGGCACCGACGCGGCGCTGCGCCGGGTGGCAGCGCACCGCGTGCTGCGCACCTCGACCGCCGCCGCCGTGCTGACCCTGGCGGGCCTGCTCTTCGCCGCCGGCGTCAGCGGGCAGCTCGGCGGGACCTACCAGGTGGCCGAGGGCGCGTGGCGCACCTCGGAGCCCGCGCTGGGCTGGCGGGTGGCGGCGGACGCGGCCCTGTGGACGGGCCCGCTGCTGGTCCCGGTCGCCCTCGCCGTGCTGTTCCGGCCCGCCCGCGGCCTGCGGCGGCACCGCGCGACGGCCGGTGCCGCGTGAGCGGGCTGCGCGTCCTCGTCGACACCGCTTCCCCCGTGCCCGCCTACGAACAGCTGCGCCGGCAGGTCGCCGCGCTGGTGACGACGGGGGCGCTGCGCACCGGCGACCGGCTGCCGGCGGCGCGGGCGCTGGCCGCGGACCTGGGCCTGGCGCTGGGCACCGTGCAGCGCGCCTACCGGGAGCTGGAGCTGGCCGGGCTGGTCGCCTCGCGGCGGCGCACCGGCACGGTCGTGACCGCCGCCGCGCCGCCGGTGGACGAGGAGGTCCGCTGGGCGGCGGAGGGGTACGTCGAGCGCGCCCTGCAGGCGGGCCTGGAGGGTGAGGAGGTGCTGGACGTGGTGCGCGGCGCGCTGCTCAGAGCGAGCAGCCGACGAGCACCGGCTCGTTGACGATGCGCACCCCGAAGCGCTCGCGCACGCCCGCGGCGACCTCGCGGGCCAGGGCCAGCAGGTCCTCCGCGCGCGCCGAGCCGCGGTTGGTGAGCGCCAGCGCGTGCTTGGTGGACAGCGTCGCCGGGCCGGGGGCGCCGTGGCCCTTGCCGAAGCCGGCGCGCTCGATGAGCCAGGCCGCGCTGGTCTTCACCAGCGGCTCGCCGTCGGCGCCCGTGCCCGCCGGGTAGCGCGGGGCGTCCTCGGGCAGCGCGGCGGCCTCGGCCGCGGTCAGCACCGGGTTGGTGAAGAACGAGCCGGCGCTCCAGGTGTCGCGGTCGTCCAGGTGGGCCTCGTCCCACACCATGCCCTTGCCCTCGCGCAGCGCCAGGACGGCGGCGCGCACCTCGGTCATCGGCACGCGCTCGCCCACCGGCACGCCGAGGCGGCGGGCCAGCTCGGCGTAGGCGACCGGGGCGGAGCGGTCGTCCAGGGGGAGCTGGAACGTCACCTCGAGCACGACGTAACGGCTCTCGGGGTGCGCGCCGGCCAGCGCCACCCGCTCGGTCTTCAGCCGGGAGGTGCGGTAGCCGAAGCGCAGGTCCGCGGCGGCGAAGGTGCGCTGGCGGTCCTCCACGCGGTCCCAGGTGCGCACGGTGGCGATGGTCTGCGAGACGTCCTGGCCGTAGGCGCCGACGTTCTGCACGGGGGTGGCGCCCACGGTGCCGGGGATCCCGGACAGCGCCTCCACGCCGGACCAGCCGCTGGCGACGGCGCGCGCGACGAGCGCGTCCCAGCGCTCCCCCGCCGCCGCGGTGACCACCGCCCCGCCGCAGGCGTCCTCCGAGCCCAGCCGCACCCCGGAGGTGGCGACCTGCACGACGGTGCCGTCGAAGCCGGCGTCGGCGACGAGGAGGTTGGAGCCGCCGCCGAGCAGCAGCAGCGGCTCGCCGGCGGCGTCGGCGCTGCGCACCGCCTCGACCAGCTCGGCCTCGGTGCGGGCCACGACGAGCCGGCGGGCCGGGCCGCCCACGTGCAGCGAGGTCAGCGGCGCGATGAGCGGGCCGGTGGTCGGCGCGGCGGCGGGGGGCGTCTGCGTGCTCACGAGGGGGTGCTCCCGGATCGGGCGGGGGCGCCGACGGGGACGCCCGCGGCGTGGGGGCGGGCGACGCCGGAGATCGCCAGCGCCACGGCGGAGGCGGCGGCCGCGGCCAGCAGGGCGTCCAGGGTGCCCACGTGCTCGGCGAGGAAGCCGACCAGCGGCGGGCCCGCCAGGAAGGCGGCGTACCCCACGGAGGAGACGACGCTGACGCGCTCGGCGGCGCTGGCCTCCTCGTCGGCGGCGGCGCTCATGCCCAGCGGGAAGCCCAGGGCCGCGCCCACGCCCCAGGCGGCGGCGCCCAGGACGGCCAGCGGCAGGGAGGGGGCCAGCACGAACAGCAGGACCCCGCCCACGGCCAGCGCCGCGCACCCGCGCAGCGAGGCCACGCGGCCGAAGCGCTCCAGCAGGAGCGGGCCGAGCACCCGCCCGACGGTCATGGCCACCACGAACACCGCGAAGCCGGCCACGCCGACGGTGTGGCTGACGCCGTAGCCGTCGACCAGCCCCAGGGCCAGCCAGTCGTTGGCGGTGCCCTCGACGAACGCCATGCACAGCACCATCAGGCCGATGAGCAGCGTGCGCGGCTCGCGCCAGGCGCGGCGCAGCCCCACGCCGGGGTGGTGCTCGGCGGAGCCGTCGGCGGGGCGCTCGCGCTCGGGCAGGAAGGAGCGCACCGCCACCAGCGCACCGGTCAGGGCCAGGGCGACGGCGCCGGCCAGGTGCGCCCAGGTGGGCACGCCCGCGGCGAGCAGCAGCACGCCCAGGCCCGCGGCCAGCACGGTGCCCAAGCTGAAGCCGGCGTGGAAGCGGGACATGATCGAGCGGTTCAGGCGGCGCTCGACCGCGGCGCCCTCGACGTTCATCGCCACGTCCCACGTGGAGGTGCCCGCCCCCTGCAGCAGCAGCCCCGCCGCGGTGACGACGGGGCTGGCGAGCCCGTCCACGCCCAGGGCGGTGACGAGCAGGCCGGCGGTGACGGCGCAGGCCCCCGCGGTGACGGTGCGCACCCGCCCGAGGCGGATGACGAGCGCGCCGGCCACCGGCATGGCCGCGACCGCGCCGATGGAGCCGCACAGCAGCACCAGGCCCAGCGCGGACTGGCTCAGCCCGAGCGCGTCGCGCACCGAGGGGATGCGCGCGATCCAGGAGGAGAGGGCGAAGCCGTTGAGGATGAAGACGGCGTAGACGGCGGTGCGGGCGCGCAGCCCGGTGCGGTCGGCGCCGGCGGCGGGGGCGTCCCCGCTCACGGCAGCCGGACGACGGCGCGGGCGCGCCCCAGGACCTTCGCGCCGGCGCTGGTGACGGCGAGGTCCACGGTGACGGTGCGGGCGTCCTCGTCGCGCGCGGCGACGGTGCCGGCGACCTCGACGACGGCCGCGCCCTCGGCGGGCACCACGACGGGGGCGGTGAACTTCGTGCCGTACTCCACGACGGCGGCGGGGTCGCCGGCCCAGTCGGCGGCGGCCTGCCCGGCCAGGCCCATGGTGAGCATGCCGTGGGCGATGACGTCGGGCAGGCCCACGGCGCGCGCGACGTCCTGGTCGAGGTGGATGGGGTTGCGGTCCCCGGAGGCCTCGGCGTAGGCGCGCAGGTCCGCGCGGGTCACCTCGTGGCGGGCGGCGGGCAGGGCGTCGCCGACGCGGACGTCGTCGAAGCGGACGGTGCTCACTGCTCCTCCGGGGCGCGCACGACGAGGGTGGACACGGCCGTGCACACGGGCGTGCCGTCGCTCAGGCGCAGCTCGGTGCGGGTGGTGACCATGGCGTTGCCGCGCACGACGCGCACGCGGTCCACGTGCAGCTCGGCCGTCAGCTCGTCACCGGCCGTGATGGGCCGGTGGTGCCTGAAGGACTGCTCGCCGTGCACGACGCGGGAGTAGTCGATGCCGGCCGCCGGGTCGGTGACGAACTGCGCGTCGGCGCGCTGGGCCAGCGTCACGGCGAAGGTGGGCGGGGCCACGACGTCGGCGTGCCCGAGGGCGCGCGCGGCGTCGGGGTCGTGGTGGGCCGGGTGGACCGCCCGCACGGCCCGGGCGAAGGCCCGGACCGCGTCGGCGGTCACGACGGTGGCCCCGGAGGCGGGGTACACCCGCCCCTGGAAGGACTCGTCGACGGTGACGGACGTCACTGCGGCGGACGGAGCCCGGGTCAGCGGGTCTCGCGGTGCGTGGTCTTCTTGCCGCAGCGCGGGCAGAACTTGGCCAGGTCGAGCCGGTCGGGGTCGTTGCGCCGGTTCTTCTTGGTGATGTAGTTCCGCTCCTTGCACTCGGTGCAAGCCATGGTGATCTTGGGGCGGACGTCGGTGGTCTTGGCCACGGCGGGGTGCCTCTTCCTGCTTCTGGGGTCGTGCGGGCGACGGAGCGCCGCGATCGCGTCCAGGGTACGTGACCGAGCGCACGGGCCACCACGCAGCACGAGCGGCCACCCCCGAGGGGCGGCCGCTCGTGCTGACTGCGGTGTCCGTAGCGGAGGCCGGACTTGAACCGACGACACAGCGATTATGAGCCGCTTGCTCTACCAACTGAGCTACTCCGCCGCGCGTCGGCGGGGGCGGCCCGCCGACGCTGAGAGCCCCGATCGAGGATTGAACTCGAGACCTCTTCCTTACCAAGGAAGTGCTCTACCACTGAGCTATCGGGGCACTGCTCGCCGCTCGCACGACGTGAGGCTCAGCCTACACGCCGCGACCCGAGCCCGTTTCCGGGCCCGGGTCGCGCTCGCGACGTGGCGGGTGATGGATTCGAACCAACGAAGGCAATGCCGGCGGATTTACAATCCGCTCCCTTTGGCCGCTCGGGCAACCCGCCAGGTGCTCCTGGAGGACCAGGTGCGAGTGAGAGGATAGCAAGGTCCAGCGGCCGAGACGAACCGGCCGCACGAACCGCACCCGGAGGGAACAGCTCACGTGGCCAGCGAGTCCTCGTTCGACGTCGTCAGCAAGGTCGACCGCCAGGAGGTGGACAACGCCCTGAACCAGGCCGCCAAGGAGATCTCCCAGCGCTACGACTTCAAGGGCACCGACGCCTCCGTGCGGTGGAGCGGCGAGTCGATCCTCATGGTCGCCAGCTCCGAGGAGCGGGTGAAGGCCGTCCTCGACGTGCTGCAGACCAAGCTGATCAAGCGCGGGGTGTCGCTGAAGGCGCTGGACACCTCCGAGCCGGCGGCCTCCGGCAAGGAGTACCGGATCACCGCCACCCTCAAGGAGGGCCTGGAGCAGGACGTCGCCAAGAAGATCGGCAAGATCGTGCGCGACAGCGGCCTGAAGACCGTCAAGACCCAGGTCACCGGCGACGAGGTGCGCGTGACCTCCAAGAGCCGCGACGACCTGCAGGAGGTCATCGCCCTGCTCAAGGGCGCCGACCTCGACGTGGCCCTGCAGTTCGTCAACTACCGCTGAGCGGCGGGCACCGCCCGTGAGCACCCCCCGGCGCCCCGCGCGCCGCTCCCTGCTGGGCGCCGCCGCGTCGCTGGCGCTGGCCGGCTGCTCGGGTGGCCCCGGACCGGCCGAGCCGGACCCCACCGGGAGCAGCGCCTCCCCCACCGCCCCCGCGACGACGCCCTCGCCGGACGCCACGGCCGCGCTGAGCCGCGAGGAGCTGCAGGACGGCTGGCGCACCGAGGTGCGCTACGGCCCCCACCCGCGCCAGGTCAGCGACCTGTGGCTGCCGCCGGGCGAGCGGCGCGGGGCCCTCGTCGTGCTCGTCCACGGCGGCGCCTGGCTCGACGAGGTCGACCGCGCCGACGTGCTGTCCCTGGTGGCCGACCTCGTCGGGCGCGGCTGGCCCGTGCTCAACGCCGACTACCGCGGCGTGGGCGGCGGCGGCGGCTGGGACAGCACCTTCACCGACCTGGCGACCGCGGTCGACTCCGCCGCGGAGGTGGCCGAGAACCTGCGGGTGCCCCCCGCGCGGATCGCGGTGTTCGGGCACAGCGCCGGCGGGCACCTGGCCGGCTGGGCCGCGGCCCGGCACCGCCTGCCCCCCGGTGCGCCCGGCGCGGACCCGCGGGTGCGCCCGGCGTTCCTGGCCAGCGCCTCGGGGGTGCTGCACCCCACCGCGATCGGCGGCGAGGGGCAGGACCCCAACGTCACCAACGTCTTCGGGGGCACCCCCGAGCAGGTCGACGAGCGCTACGCGGTGGGCGACCCCACCCGCCTGGTGCCGCTGGGCGTGCCGGCGCTCGTCGTGCACGGCACCGGGGACACCACGGTCACCCCGGACCAGGCCCGCGGGTTCGCCGCCGCCGCGCGCGGGGCGGGCGACGAGGTGGAGCTGGTGATGCCCGAGGGCGTGGGCCACAACGACGTGCTGGACCCCACCGGCACGGTGTGGCCGCTCGTGCGCACCCGGCTGGAGGAGGTCCTGGCCTGACGCCGCGCGGGGCCCCGCCGCCCCAGGGCGGTGGGGCCCCGCGGACGCGCGTCAGCGGCGGTAGCCGGCCATCGCCTCCAGCCGGGCGATGCGCTCGGCCATCGGCGGGTGGGTGGAGAACAGCCGGCTGAAGCCCTGCCCGCGGAACGGGTTGGCGATCATCATGTGGCTGGCGTTGACGAGCTCTCGCTCCGGCGGCAGCGGCAGCTGCCGGGTGCCCATCTCCAGCTTGCGCAGCGCCGAGGCCAGCGCCAGCGGGTCGCCCGTCAGGCGAGCGCCGTCCTCGTCGGCGTCGTACTCGCGGGTGCGCGAGATCGCCAGCTGGATGACGCTGGCCGCCAGCGGCGCCACCAGCGACAGCAGCAGCACGGCGATCGGGTTGCCCCGGCCCTCCTCGTCGCGCCCGCCCGCGGCGCCGAAGAAGGCGCCGAACTGGGCGAACTGGGCCACGGAGGTGATGACGCCGGCCAGCGCCCCGGCGACCGAGGAGGTGAGGATGTCGCGGTTGTAGACGTGCAGCAGCTCGTGGCCGAGCACGCCGCGCAGCTCGCGCTCGTCGAGCAGCTGCAGGATGCCCTCGGTGCAGCACACCGCGGCGTTGTCGGGGTTGCGGCCGGTGGCGAAGGCGTTGGGCGCCATGGTGGGCGAGACGTACAGGCGCGGCATCGGCTGCTGGGCGCGCGTGGACAGCTCCCGCACGATCCGGTACATGCCCGGCTGCTCGGCCTCGGACACCGGCCGGGCGCGCATGGCGCGGATGGCCAGCTTGTCGGAGTTCCAGTAGCCGTAGGCGGAGGTCGCCACGCCGATCGCCGCGAAGACCAGCAGCAGCCCGGGCGCGCGGAACGCCGAGGCCAGCAGCCCGCCCAGCAGGAGCAGGACCGCCCAGATCGCCCCGAAGAGGACCGCGGTCTTCAGGCCGTTGTAGTGACGGTGCATGCGGTGCTCTCGTCCTCCCCCTGCTCCACGTCCGGCACCGGTGCAACGCGCCGCGCGCCGGGAGCGTTCCGCGGGGGGGGGGGGGGGGGGGGGGGGGGGCGCGGGCGGGGGCCGGGCGCGCGGGGGGGGGGGCCCGCGGGGGCGGGGTGCAGTCTGAGGACGCGGGGACCTC
>NZ_JBJLSG010000146.1:0-12533 GCF_050871925.1 Kineococcus gurbantunggutensis | reverse complement strand
TGCACCCACCATGCTGCTGGTGGACAAGGGGGCGCAGGTGGCGGCGTTCACGCTGATGCGCACCACGTCGATGGGCACGAAGCGCTCGGGGGTGCGGGGGGCGTTCATCCCCTCGGTGACCGAGGCGTTGGAGGGCTTCTACCGCAGTGTGGTGCAGCCGTTGCGGGGGTGGGTGCCGCCGGCGCCGAAGCTGCCGGAGGAGGCCACCGGCATGCCTGCGCAGGAGGTCGAACCCCCCGTCCTCGGTGATGACGGAGCAGAGGCTCGGGTAGCTGGCGTCGGCGAGGAGTGACGAGGCCCCTGCTCCCGCGCTTGCACTGCTGGAGTGATCGAAGGCCGGCGGGTGGGCGGACGTCGGTGTCAGGCGTGTGCGGGGGGACGCGGGGGTGTGCTGCCCCGTGCTGGTGGGGCAGGTGCGCGGTTCAGGTGGTGGCGATGCAGGAGACCAGCGTCGCGACAGCGCCGAGCACCGCGGCCGTCCCGCGCAGCAGCCGCCAGGTGACCTTCACGAGGGAGCGGCTGGCCGTCCGGGATCCCCGTGCGATCGCGGTGATGACGTCGAGGGCATCGGCCATCGCTTCCTCCTGGCTCTCGCAGTCGCTGAGCGGCGTGCGTGCTGGCTGATGCTGGATCGGGCGTTGCGAGGCCCGCCTTGAGCTGCACATCGAAGTACGTAGCGCGTCCAGATGTCGGGCGCGCCGCGGTAGTTTGAAGCAGTCTGCACTCCAATGTACTGACCATATGCATTGGTAGTAAGTAGGGTTAGGGGTCATGAGGCGAACGAGATCCCCAAGCGATGAAGTGGCTCCTCGCATGCAGTGATCAGCTACATGTACGGTGCGCACTGTGAGTTTCAGGCAACAAGTAGTGGCTTCGCTACGTGATTTTCTTGCTCCTAGCGAGCTGACGCAGCGGATGAAGGAAGAACTGAGACTCGTCGCAGCCAATGAGGCTGTGGCCGCTCATGTGATCGATGAGCACGAAAATGCCCGAGGCAGGATGCGGCGACGGCAACGCTACCTCTTCGGCGTGTACTGCCTGATGAGCTTGGGAGCCGGAATGCTAGGTGGTGCATTCTTCACTTTCCAGGCCAATCTCGAGAATGAGTTTGCCGCACTGATAATGGGTTTTGCGCTCTTTCTGCTTGTCGGCAGCTACGTTTTTGTCGCAATCCTCAGTTGGCCGACCCAAAGGCGCCGTAGTGATGAGTTGCGTGTTTGGTCGGCCGCTGCTGCAGGGCGTGCCAGCCAAGCTGTGTACGAAGGCGTGGACTTGCAATGGCGAAGGCGCGTCGCGGATGGTATCGCTACTACGGCGCAAGCGTTTCAGAAGCGTCATCGCTACCAGTGGTTCGCCCCGACGTCTATGACGCCGCTAAGCCGAACGACGACTCGCCTGGCGAAAGTTTGCGCTCGTGCGATCCGCACGTTGGTGGAGCGTGCACTGACAACCCACGCCATGCCGGCCCTGCGCGACGATCTTTGGCGCTTGCACCTGCGCGTGGTGGCCGCGGACTTTGAACGGATCACCGCGCTTCGCTACACCACGGACGCGCCAGATCAACATGGCAGGGTAGCCTTGGCGTGACCTGGCAACGGGTGTGGGTAGGTCTGCCGATCGTCGTGGCCGTACTGACGGGCGTCTTCAACCTAATCTGGGGGAGCGACTCCTCGCTCCTCGACCTTTTCAACTCCAGCGCATCATTGCCAACTCCTGCAACCTCCTCAGCTCCGTCGCTTACGCCGTGAATTCTACAATGAAATTTGCGGTGTCTTGTTGTGCTGCTCCATGCGGTCTACCAGTAAGCAGCAATCAGCTCTGCCATCTCCCTCTCCGTGACCGGGAAAGCTGGTAGAGGCTTGCAGTGCGGTCTGGTGACGGTGTGGTGTCACCGAGTAGCGCAGCAGATCTCCTGCCCGTTCCGGTCTCTGATAGTGAGCCTTTTCCATCCCGGCTCAGCTGATGAAGATCAAGGTCTGCATGGCAGCCACGAGGGTGCTCGCCTGCAAAGGTCTGGAGCGGATCTTTCGCAGCACCCGCCAGCTTTTGAGCTGCGCGTTGGCCCGCTCGCCCGGCGCCCGCAAGGCGGCGTGAGCACGGTTGACCACGCGCTGGTTCGCCGACAGCGAGCGGAAGGTGCCGGTGGTGCGGTCCTTGCGGCGTGAGCGCTGCGGCACCCGGACCTCGGGGCAGGTACGACCCACGCCTGGTAGCCGCGATCGGCCGGCACCAGCGCTGCGGTGCCGGCCAGCGCGGTGAGCAGGCCGTGCTTCCAGGCGCAGCCGATGTCGTGGCGTGAGCCGGGCAATGCCGGTGAGGCCCAGATTCAACCGTCCTGCCGGATCGGCGAGGGTGTGCTCCCCCGCTGCGCGGGAGGTGCCCCCAGTTGAGGCCGTGCGTCTGGGGCACCGCTCTGAGGGAAGCTTGCCGGAGTAGTAGGTGCGGTCGCTCCTGACGGCCATGGCGACACGGTCGATGCGCAGCAGCGTCTCGTCCACGACGACGTCGCCCGTGGCCGCCGCCGCCGCAGCGGCCTGCTGCAGGGTGGTGCCATCACCGCCAGCACGGCCACGGCCTCGTGCACGTACCGGTGAATGGTGGCGATCCCGACGCCGAAGCCGGCGGCCAGGTCCGCGGAGCGCTCACCCTTGGGCAGGTGCGCCAGCACCAGCAGCGCCTGCCGGCCTGGCGACAGCTTCCGCCAGGGCGAGCCGATGCGCTCTCGGCGCCGGCGCAGCGCCTGACTGAGCAAGCTCAGGGTGCGGGTGGACATGGGCAGCGCGGGCGGGTGAGGCAGCATGCGAAGCCCCTGGTGGTGCAGACGATCTGGCAATTCCCGTCCTGCCAGGCGCTTCGCTGGTGCCTTCTGCGACCCCGCTCGCCAACAGAATCGAGAGGGCTCACAGTGGGAGGTGTTGCAAGAAATGACGCTGCGCGTGAATCATGATTTCCAATGATTCTTTCTCCTGGCCGAGCAGCCAAGGAAAATGCGACCTGAGGCCGACACATGATTGACCACAGCGCCGTCGGCGACCGGGGGAACGCATAGCTCCCCCGGTCGCCAGGTGTGGAACGAGGCAGTCGCCTGGACAGCCACGGTACGCGGCGGTGCGTGTGCGTAGCAGGTGCCGACATCGAGGCTGGGTCGATGCGAAGCGGTGACGAGCGCTGTCACGGGCCAATCGGGAAAGTGACGGCGATCGAGGCTTGCGGACTGAGGTTCCTCACGCCGAGGCGGATACCGGCGTAACTGCGGGTTGGGCACACCTCTGCGCCAGGAACCAGGCCATACCCCCCACTGCTGGGTCCTGACCACCACTGCACCGAACCATCAGTGCTGCCGATGTTCTTGAAGCAAACCGTGGTTCTGCCGAAGAACCAAGTCGCGAACTCGCGAGACTGGTTGGGCCTCAGCGTGGCACCTTGAGTCGCCTGTGCGGCGCTGGCGCCGCCGACTGTGAGGATGGCGGCTGCAGCGGTAGCGGCGACCGCTCTACTGACAACCGATGTTGCGCTTTTCATGGTTCCTCCTGGCGGTGATGGCGTGTACTGCCTCGTCGACCAGCTAATGACGTCGAGACTGTCACGCCATTTCGGGGTGTGTGCGGTGGATCAATTCTGCGAACGTCCCTGGCCCGGCCAAAAGAGGCTCCTGTCCTGCACCGCCCGGGAGGTTTCTGCTCGATGCCAGGGACTGTCGCCGGAGCTTGGTGGGCGCTGGGCACCTCACTCGTAGGACATGCCTGTCCGACATCCCGCGAGTGATCGGCTGCCTGTTCGCCCATGACGCCGCAGATGCCGCCGTGATCCAGCTTGAACGGAGCTCGCGTGTCGAGAGCTGATCGTGATGGGCTGTTGGCTGCACGGAAGCGGGTGGTGTCCCGGCTCTGGCGGTGGGTTGTCCCGTGACGGTGGGACACTGGTGGTGGAAGTCTTCTCTGATGGCGTCGATGGCGGGTCTGGGGCCCGGTGCTGGGCGGCAGGTCGACCGCGGGTGGGTGCTGGATGCACGCTTGAGCGCGGCCGGGTGGGGGCTTGGGCTGCTGGCGGTGCTGCTGCTGTTGCTGCACGTGGTCGTCCTGGCGATTGAGCGGCCGACGGGTCTGCCGTCGGGGCAGCTGCAGCCATGGTGGGTGCAGGCCGCTCCCACGGTGGGGGTCCTCGGTGTGCCTGTCGTGGGTGTTTTGATCGTGACACGGTTCCCGCGAGCTGCCTACGGGTGGTGGTGGCTGGGGTTGAGCCTGGCGGTTGGGACCGTCGTGGGTGGTGTGGTGGCGATCACCCGGCTCATCACCGGCGGGCCCGTGGCCAACTGGGTCGGTGGACTGGTGTTGAGCTGGGCGTACGTCGGTGTCCTTCTGTGCCTGGTGCAGGTCCTGCTGCTGTTCCCCGACAGTCGACCACCTTCGCGGCGTTGGCGCTGGGTAGCCCGCCTGGCGCTGTGGTGCGCGATCGCGGGTACGGTGGCGGTCACCGTCGCCCCGGTGCCTCAGGGCGAGTCTCCTTCGCCGATCGCTGTTGATGGGGTGCTGGGGACGGTGGCTCTGGGCATCTGGTACGCGGGTACGACAGGGCTGCTGGTACTGGTCCTCGTCTCGACCGCGGCGGTGCCGTGGCGCTGGCGTGGCGCCGGCCCCGCTCAGCGGCGGCAGTTGAAGTGGTTCGCCTGGGGGACGGCGTGGTTCGCACCAGCGTTCATCGTCGCCGCGTTCTTCGATGACTTCTTCCCGGCGTGGGTGAACGCTGTCCTGGTGGCGACGCAGTTCGTGGCTCTGCAGGTCGCGGTAGGTTTTGCGATGCTGCGGCACGGGCTGTACGACGTCGACCGGGTGATCAACCGTACGTTGCTCTACGTGGTGGTCAGTGCCTGCCTGATCGCGGCGTACCTGGGGGTGGTGGTCGTGACCTCGGTGTTCTTGGCGGGGCACCTCGTAGGTGTGCCGCAGGCCGTGGCCACCGCTACGGTCGCCCTGCTGGTCCTGCCGGTGCGGTCGCGGGTACAAAAAGCCGTGGACCGGGTCACCTTCGGGGCTCGCGGGGACCCGTACGCGGTGCTGACCCAACTGGGGCACCACCTGCAGACTGCAGGGGATCCCGAAGCGGTGCTGGTCGGCATCGTCAGATCGGTCGCGCTCACCCTGCGACTGCCCTACGCCGCGATCGCCCTGCGCCGGGGGCAGGATGTGCTGCCCGCTGCCTCCTACGGCGTGGAGCCATCCAACCTCGTCGGCTTTCCGCTGACCTACCAGGGCGATCAGGTGGGCGTCCTGCTCGCCGCGCCCCGCTCGGCGCGCGAGGACCTCACCAGCACAGACCGGCGGCTGCTGAGCGATTTGGCCCGGCATGCCGGAGTCGCCGCGTACGCGTACCTGCTCACCGATGACCTACGACGCTCACGCGCCCGCGTGCTGGCAGCGCGGGAGGAGGAGCGCCGGCGGCTTCGCCGGAACCTGCACGACGGCCTGGGGCCCACGCTTGCGGCGGTAGCGCTCGGATTGGAAACTGCCCGTCGGCGCCTGGACGATCCGTCCCGAGCCGGATCGATGCTGACCCGGCTCGGCATGGACCTGCAAGGCGCCATAGAGGAGGTACGCCGCCTGGCGCACGACCTGCGCCCACCGGCGCTGGATCAGTTCGGCCTGCTCGAGGCGATCCGCGTGGAGGCGCGTCGCTTCGAGACCGAAGCCGCCGCCACGCCGCAAGACACCACGCCACAACCCACTAGGACCCAGGTTGGCTCTACGGCGCACGGCCTGTCCATTGACCTACAGGCACCGGCGGTCGCGCCGCAGCTGCCGGCAGCGGTGGAGGTCGCCGCCTACCGCATCATCGGGGAGGCACTGACGAACGTGGTCCGCCACTCCGGTGCTCGGCACTGCGTCGTTCGACTGCGCTTTGATGAGCACCTGCACATCGAGATCACCGACGATGGAACCGGCCTGGCACCGAAGCACCGCAGGGGAGTAGGACTGACCTCGATGGTGGAGCGGGCCACGGAGGTCGGCGGTCGCTGCGACATCAGCACTTGCGCCGGCTTGGACATCGACGCCGGCACCAGCCCTGATATTCACTCCGTTCGACACGGCACCAAGATCACCGTCCATCTGCCGCTGGAGGCCCCAACATGAACGAGCCGCTGCGTGTGCTGATCGTCGATGATCACCCGATGTACCGCGACGGGCTGCGAGCTGCTCTCGAAGACGACTCCTGCTTGGAAGTGATCGCCGATGCCGCGGATGGGACGAGAGCAACCGAGCTGGCCTTGGAGCTGCAGCCGGACGTCGTGGTCATGGATCTGAAAATGCCCGTGGTCAGCGGGGTAGAAGCCACCCGCATAATCACTGCGGCCAGTCCGCACATCGCCGTCTTGGTGCTGACGATGTTCGACGAGGACGACTCGGTGCTCACCGCCATCCGCGCCGGAGCCCGAGGCTACGTGCTTAAAGGCGCCGGCTCTGACGAGATCGTGCGGGCAATCCACGCCGTGGGCAGCGGTGAAGCTATCTTCGGGCCCACGGTAGCCCGGCGGGTGCTCGACCTGTTCGCCGGGGGCGTGACACCGGTAAATGTGCCGTTTCCCGAGCTGACCGCCCGGGAGCGGGAGGTCCTTGACCTGGTAGCCAGGGCGAGCAGCAACAGGGACATCGCCCATCGGCTGCATCTGAGCGATAAAACGGTGCGCAACCACATCTCCAACATCCTGGCCAAGTTGCAGGTCGCTGACCGAGCGCACGCCATCCTCCGGGCTCGCGAGGCCGGACTCGGACAAGACCCGGCGCGTTAACAGGCTGTTGCATTAGTTCGTAGTGGGTAGTCGTCGAGCGCAGATCAGCGTGATCGCCAGGCGGGCCAGCGCGGTGATGCTGGTAGCGCTGGTGGCGTAGCGCAGCGCCAGGCGCTTGTAGCTGAGCAACCAGCTGATCGTGCGCTCGACCACCCAGCGGTGCCGGCCCAGGCGCTGGCTGGAGTCCACACCGATGCGGGCGATGCGCGCGGTGATACCGCGCCGGCGCAGGTAGTCGCGAACCCGGCGGTTGTCGTAACCCTGGGGGTACCGCCCGCTCGCGGGGGAGCCGCGTGCAGCTTGAGCGGGCGGCGCCGAGGCCGGCCGCGACCGGTGCCCTTGACCGAGCGCTGGCCGTCGAGCAGCGGGGCCAGGAACATCGAGTCGTGCCGGTTGGCGCCGGAGAGCACGACGTTGATCGGTAGCCCGTCGGCGGTGACGAGCAGGTGGTACTTGGTGCCCAGCTTCGCTCTGTCCGTGGGGTTCGGGCCAGTCAGCTCGCCCCTTTTTTCGCCCGGACGCTGACGGAGTCGGCGCTGGCCCGGGACCAGTCCAGCAGGCCCTGCCGGCCCAGCCGGTCCAGCACGGCGCCGTGCAGCTCGTCCCACACGCCGGCGTCCTGCCACTGGCGCAGGCGTCGCCAGCACGTCCAACCCGAGCCGTAGCCCAGCTCGGACGGCTGGGGGCACCTCCCGCGTGCGGGGGACTTGGCCCAGCCGATGCCGGTGCTCAGCACGAAGACGATGCCCTCGATCACTGCCCGGTCCTCGTGGCGAGGCCGGCCGGTGCGCCCACGCGGCGCCGGTGGCGGCGGCGGGATCAACGGCTCGAGCAGCTCCCACAGCTCATCGGTGATCAGTTGGCGAGGCCGAACGGAGGCATCGGTGGCCATGCCGACCAGGCTGCGCCTGGCTCAGCGCGACACACCAGAGCCTCGGACCAACTCCTGCAACGGGCTGTGAAATAGCATTCAATTGCAGTCACGCCATGGCGATAATTATCTGGTTCCGGCACTCTAGTAGAGAGAATCCCCTTTTGCTCATACTGGCAAGTTCCTCGATCGCCTTCGGTTTGCACTTCTTCGCCGCCAGAGCGGCTTCGGCGAGCATTCGGAAGGGCGCCTTCTGCGTGGCGGCGCCAGTTACGGCCAGTGCTACGGAGAGGTCCCGGTCGCCGTCGAGCAGTTTTCTGATGCCTCCTTGTTCTAGTACTGACCGCACCGCTTGCAGGTCTGGCGGATTCACGAAGCGCAGGGCCACGTCCTCGTAAATTCCTCGGCATACCTCGGGCAGTTGATCGATGAAGTGACAAATAGCCACGTTCAGCCAGCTGTTGTCGACAGCTGTGTCTACGAGCTCTTCGTAGACGCGGCTCGCTTGGAGCATGAACTCGCGCGATAGACTAGGCGAGAACGGTTCTCCGTCCCATTGTTCAGCGGCAGGACCGCGTACGGCCACGGCTACGGTGACGCTCCCGCGAGTGACCTGCACGATACGGCGACCATCGGGCGCGCTGGAGTCGTAGAAGACTGAGACGCCACCTTCACCCTCACCCTCATCCTCAGCGGACATGACGCCCTCGACAAGCTTGACTCCATCCACGGAGGCGGTACACACCCCATCCGCTGTGACCACGTGTGCGGGAGCCGAACCGAGGAAGACCATGCGTCGTGCGTGCGCGAACTCGAGGTCGAGTCCCCAGAGCATGGACTCCAGCGAATCCACGTCAAGCGCTGCATCGCCCGACGCACTCGATGCTGCGTCTAGTGAAGAGAGAGTCGGGACGGTGTTGATGTCGTCCTGCAGGTCTTCACCCCGCTGCTGTCCCCGCCGTCCCCGCTCGGCATCGAAGCCCAGTGCTGTGGCATAACGCGGGTCATCGACCGGACAATCGATTGCGGCTAGGGCCTCGAAAAGATCCACCTGCTCCGCTGTCACCTCGCTGATCGCCCACAGCCGATCAGCGAGGTAGGACTTGATGGCATTGGCGTGAGCGATCTCATTATTGCCACGCTCCAGGAGCACGTCGATGAAGGCGTAGTCGTTGTAGAGGTAGCTCCTCAGGAAGGCGAGGCAGAGATCGCTTTCTTCCAATAATCGAGGGCATGCATACCACAGGTGCCGCATCATGGAGCGAACCGCTAAGTACCCCAGGAGGTAGCCACTGCCTTTGGCGTTGAGCTTGTCCGCGTAAACGTTGAGCTTTCGGCTGATGCCTGCCTGACTCATCCTGGCCTCCACCAGGGCGTTGCTGATCGATAGCGCAGACAGTTCTGGATTGCTGGGGCTATCCAGCGGAGCAAAGCCTCGCGCCATGGACAGCAAGGGCGTGGACACGAATGGTGATCGACGGCTGAAGGCGTCGAACTCCATGCCAAGGGCAATGCCCTCCGCCATGGGCCGCAGCATTTTCGTGGCCACCCGGCTGGAGATGTAGTCCATAAGCAGAGGATGATCGGACTTCGTACGCCCTGCTGCACAGTGGAGAGCGCTACGGCGGACCCTGGCATTGAGGATCGCCAGAGTGTTGCCCACCGGTGAGTAGAAGGTCCAGTGGTGGGCGGCTTCGTGCATGACTGGCAGCATGAGCTCGGCAGGCATGGTGCCAGCGCCGATGAGGTGCTCGAACTGGCGCTGCACGTCGACGACTGGGAAGTGGGTGTGGTTGGAAAACAAATCCGTCCAACTCTGCCCCAGACCCATCAGTTGACCATGGAGGACTTCACGGCGTCGAGAAGCGACGAATCCAGGTTCAAACCGTTGACCACCTGCTCGACGACTTCGGCCTGCGTGGTCGACTCGCGCATCTTGAAGCGCAGCGTCACAGATTCTCTCGACCCGTCAGGCTGCACCTTCTCTGCGCGCATTTCATAGGATTCCTCGCGGCGGTGCTTGAGGGCCAGGAGGGTTAGGGCGGTTATGACGAGGGGTGTCACTGCTAGAACAATCAAGGTCACCGGCTCGCCGTGCGCGGTATCAGGCCGTTCCTCCACAATGCTGAGGTCATCACCACCATCGAGCAGTTCTTGCAGGTCGGCGATGTCGTAGGCGTCCAACTGCACGCGCAGCACCTCGCGGGCCTCATCTGCTGTCATTGCTCCCCCTCACCATCGGTCCCGGGTCAAGCCTTACTGACGGTACGCCGCTCCGTGACGCACCGCAGCAATTTGTGCCTGACAAGTTGCAGGTGTGCTATCGGGCGGTCTGCGCAGCGCCAGGTCGTTGGATCCAGCCCATGATCTGGTGATAGGTCAGGACCGTGTCGTTGCTTCACGCAGCGGAGTCTTTGTTGTGCTCGGGTTACTTGGATATGGCCGAGTACATGAAGTACGTAGCAGTGGTGGTGGCGACTCGTGGTGCTGGCCGATGTCTGGCACTGCAGCAGTCTGGAGCTGCCGGTACCGGCTTCAGCGGTGGTGCAGTCGCAGGGTGAGGTGTGCGATGGCGTCGGGCTGGGCCTGGGCGTCAGAGCCGGTGCCGGGGTCGTTGGCGGGGCCATTGTCGGGGCTGGGGCTGGTGGCTGCGCTCCAGCGCACGGGGGTGCTCAGGGTGAGGGTGTCCTCGCCGGCGCGTTCGATCCAGAGGGAGAAGCCGTCCCAGGGTGCCCACAGCCCCCAGCCGTCGTGCAGGGGTGGGCGTGCGGTGCCGGGCAGCAGGTCCTGGCCGGGGACGTCGGCGATGAGGGTGGCGTGCTGGCCGTTCAGTCGCTGGGGGCCGGTGAGGACCTGGCAGGGCAGCAGGTGGCCTCCGTCGGGGAAGGTGCCCGGGGCCAGGGCGTACAGGCTGATCTCGAAGACGCCGCCGTGGATGCGGTGCAGCTCGTCGTGCTCGCGCGGGCGGCCTCGGCGTGCGGCGCTCAGCTGGAGCACGACCCGGGCGGGGTGCTGGTCGGCGGGGTGCTGGTCGGCGGGGTGCTGGTCGGCGGGGTGCTGGTCGGCGGGGTGCTGGTCGGCGGGGTGCTGGTCGGCGGGGTGCTGGCCGCTGTCCTGCTCCCTGGTGCCTTGATCGCGGATGTCCTGCTCGCCGGTGTGGTGGCCGGTGTGGTGGCCGGTGTGGTGGCCGGTGTGGTGGCCGGGCAGGGGTTGGGTGCGCACGGTGACGCTGAGGGTGTAGTCGTCGGCGGGGTGCGCTGGTGCGGGTTCGGTGTGCAGCCACGCCGGGGTGGGCCGGTGCTGGTGCTGCTGGAGGCGTTCTTGGTGGGCCTGGCGCTGGGCGCGCCTGATCCGGCGCAAGCGCTCCTGGTGGTTCAGCGCCTGCTGCAGGCGCCGGCGGGTGGTGCGCTCCAGGGGGTGCACGCGGGCTTGTGGCAGCTGCCGGTGCAGGTGCGCGGCCTCGTCGGGGGTCAGGGCGGCGGTGATGACGGTGCCGGCGTCGTGCAGGTGGGCCAGCGCTCGCTGGTGGTGGTCGTGCACCTGCACGCCTAGGGAGGCGGTGGCGTAGGTGCGTGCCGGGGCCCAGTGGGCCTCTCGGATGGGGTCCAGCACGGCCACGCAGGCGCGGGCGGGCGCGAGCGGGGAGCGTTCGTCGGCTTCGATGGCGTGCAGGCTGCGCTCGGGGGTGGGGCTGGTGGTGAGCACGTGGTGATGGTGGCACCGGCGGTGGCTGGGGTGCTGGTGATCGCCGGGTGTGGTGGGCGTGAGGTACTTCGGCGGGGCGGGGGGTGGGTGGTGGCGGCAGGGGATGGTTCGCCGGTGCGGGGAGTCGTCCTCACCGGTGGTGGCAGAGGGTGAGCATCGCGGGTGTGGAGTTGAGCATCAGTCTGTCGGAGACGGATGTGGCGGTGCTGGATGAGCACGTGCGGGTGGCGGGGTTGCCGTCTCGCTCTGCGGCGGTGCAGCGGGCGATCCGGTTGCTGGCGAGGGAGCAGCTGGAGGCGGACTACGCGGCGGCGTGGGGTGAGTGGGAGCAGCCCGGTGAGCGGGCGGCGTGGGAGGCGGTGACGGGTGACGGCACTGCGGAGTCTGGTGTCGAGCCTGCTGCTGGTCCCGCCGCTGAGCACGCTGCCGAGCAGGCCCTCGAGCCCGCTGGGCACGTCGGAGCCGGTGCTGAGCGTGGTGCCGGGGGTGCTGGTGCGCCGCGGTGAGGTGCGGCTGGTGGACCTTGACCCGGTGCGAGGCGCAGCAGGCGGTGCGGGGGCCGGCAAGCGGCGTCCTGCGGTGGTGGTGAGCAACGATGGGGCCAATGCGGTGGCCGAGCGGTTGGGCCGGGGGGTGGTCACGGTGGTGCCGGTGATCAGCAACACCCCGCGGGTCTTCCTTCCAGGTGCTCCTGGAGGCGCGGGACTCCGGGCTGCGGGTGGAGTCCAAGGCGCAGGCGGAGCAGGTGCGGGCGGTGGCCGTGGAGCGCCTGGGCCCGGTACTGGGGCGGTTGCCGTACCCGGTGATGGCGCGCTTGGATGAGGCGTTGAGGCTGCACCTGGCGCTGTGAGCGCTGTGAGCGCTGTAAGCGCTGTGGTGTCGTGAGCTCGCGGCAGGTGGTGCCGAGCAACGACAGCTGAGCCCCTACTATTGAGGCCGCGGGCCGTCAGGCCCGCCGTGGTACCCCATCGGAATCGGCGCGCAGCGCCGGCCCCGTGGATCCCCTTGGTGTCTCCCGGTCCGCACCGCGCAGCGGGGCGGGGGCGGACCCGCCGGCTCGTGCGCGCAGCGCACGGGTACCCACCACAACGGAACTCCGAGCGCAACGAGGACTTTCTTCCCACCAGCTGAAGCGTGCGGAAACCCCTGAGTGCAGCGAGGGAGTTTCCGCAC
>NZ_JBJLSG010000145.1:0-12669 GCF_050871925.1 Kineococcus gurbantunggutensis | reverse complement strand
GGCGCAGCACCACGACCGCGGTGAGCAGCAGCGCGCCGGCGGTGGCGGCCAGCGCGGCGGTGGCGGGGCGCGGCGCGGTGGGGGCCCCCCCCGCGGCGGCCCACCCCGCCCGCGCGGCGGCCGGGGGCGGCGCGCTCGTCAGGAGCCGGACTTCAGCGCGGCCAGGCGCGCCTCGACGTCCAGGTCGGTGCTCAGGTCCTCCAGCTCCGCGAAGCGCGACTCCAGCGAGTCCGCCTGCAGCTCCGCCCGCCCGGCCACCCGCGCCTCCTCCCGGCGCACCCGCTCCTCGAAGCGCGAGAGCTCCGAGGTGGGGTCCAGCACGTCGACCGCGCCGACCGCCTGCTGCACCCGCGCCTGCGCCTCCGCGGCCTTCGCGCGCGCCACGAGCTGGTCGCGCTTGGCGCGCAGCTCGGTCAGCTTCTCCTTCATCCCCGCCAGCCCGGCCTTGAGCTTGTCGACGACCTCGGTCTGCGCGGCGATCTGCGGGGCCGCGGCGCTGACCTCCTGCTCGAAGGAGATCTGCCGCTTCAGCGCCAGCTTGGCCAGCTCGTCGAAGCGGTCGGCCTCCGCGGCCCGGCCGGCCGCGCGCAGCTCGTCGGCCTTGCGGGAGGCCGCCAGCGCCTTGGCGCCCCACTCGCGCGCCGCCTCCACGTCGTCGTCGCGGTCCGCCTCGGCCAGGCGCAGGTTGCCGATCGTCTGCGCGATCGCGGACTCCGCGTCGGCGATGTTCGCCGTGTAGTCGCGCACCACCTGGTCCAGGACCTCCTCGGGGTCCTCGGCCGCGTCGATGAGCGCGTTGACGTTCGCCCGCGCCAGCTGCGCGATGCGCCCCAGGATCGACTGCTTCTGCGCCACGTCTCGTCCTCTCGTGCTGCCCGTCGTGCCGACGCCCCCGATGATCCCGGCAGCCGCCCGGCGGGGCAGCTCAGAACCGCCCGCCCGCCCCGCGCCGGCCGCCGCCCGAGCGCCGCGGGGAGCCGGACCCGCGCCCGGAGCCCCTGCCGGAGCCCCCGGAGCCGCCGCCGGAGCCGCCGCCGGAGCCGCCGCCGGAGCCGCCCCCGAAGCCGCCCCCGAAGCCGCCGCCCGCGCTGCGCCGCGTGCGCCGCCCCGGCGAGCCGCCCGGCGAGCCCCAGGAACCGCCCGGGGGTCCCCAGGACCCCCACGAGCCGCCCGAGCCGCCGAAGCCGCCGCGCCGGCCGCCGCCGAGCAGCCCGCCCAGCAGGTCCTCCAGCCCGCCGCCCGCGTCCCCCCACGAGGACCCGCCGCTCCACGAGGCGGCGTCCGCGCGCGCCCGCCGGGCCGCCTCCTCCGCCAGCGCGTCGGCCTGCCGCGCGCGCTGCAGCGCCGCCGCCGGGTCCCGCTGCGCCAGCGCCACCGCCTCGTCCAGGTGCCGGTGCGCCTCCGCCAGGCGGGTGCGGGCCGCGCCGCCCACCGCGCCGCGCCGCGTGGCCACCACGTCCTCGGCCGCCTCGACCTCCGCGCGCGCGGCCAGCAGCGCCTGCTCCAGCGCCGCGCGCTGCCGGTCGCGCTCGCGCTCGCCGGCCTCCACCGCGCCGCGCGCGGCGTCCAGCGCCCGCTCGGCCTCCACGACCCGGTGCAGCGCGCCCAGCGGGTCGGTGCGCGCCTGCGCCTGCGCGACGTCCGCGCTCGCCCGGGCACCGGCGGCCGCGGCCGCCAGCTGCGCCGACCCCGGCGCGCCGGCGGGCGCGCCGGAGGGGGCCTCCGCGGCCGCCCGCAGCCGCGCCAGCGCCACCGGCAGCTCCGCCACCGCCCGGCGCAGCTCGTCGGCGGTGCGCCCCACCGAGGCCAGCAGCTGCTCCGCCTGCGCCGCGGCGCCCTCCGCGGTCCGCACCGCGTCGACGACCTCGCCGGCGCGCGCCGGGTCGCCCAGCGCCGCGCGCGCCGCCGCCGCCGAGCGCTGCGCGAGGTCCAGGCGCTCGGCCGCCCGCGCGGGCGCGTCCTGCACAGACGCCAGCGCCTGCGCGCCGAGCTCCGCGCGCGCCTCCTCCAGCCGCTGCCGCGCCGGCCCGACGCCGGCGCGCAGCCCCTCCAGGCGCCCCTCCACGGCGGTGAGGACCTCCGGGGCGCGGCGCACCAGGTCGCGCAGCTCCTCCACCCCGTCCGCGGCGGCGTCCAGGGTCTCGTCCACGCGGCGGCACTCGGCGACCACCCGCTGCAGCACCCCCCGCCGCTCCTGCTCGGTCTCCGGCTCGGCGTCCTCCAGCGACTGCCGGGCGCTGAACGCGGCCCGCAGCGACCCGCGCGCCCGCTCCAGGACGTCGCGGAACCCCGCGGTGCGCTGCTCGCCGAACTCCGCGGTGGCGAACGCCAGCTCCTCGGCGCTGGCGCGCACCGCGTCGTCCACGCGCACCAGCAGCGCGTCGGCCAGCCGCGCCAGGTCCGCGGTGCTCGTGCCGGCGAACTCGTCCGGCGGGCCCGCGGGCGCACCGGCGGGCGCCCCGCCCGGCCCGGCGGCCCCGGCGGTCCCGCGCGCGCCGCGCCGCGAGCGCGCCAGCAGCACCGCCCCGCCGGCCCCGGCGGCGAGCACCCCGCCCACCGCGGCCGCGCCCCACGGGAACCCGCCGCCCGGACCCGCCGCGCCGCCGGGGTCCGTCCCGGTGCCCGACCCGTCCAGGGCCCGGCCCACCGACTCCGCCCCCGCCACCACCGCGCCGGCCCAGTCGTCCCGCGCCAGGCGCTCCTCGGTGTCGCGCGCCACCTGCGCCAGGTCCTCGTCGCCGAGCCGGTTGCCGGTGTCCACGGAGTACGCGTACTCGCGGTCGACCGTGGCCACCGCCAGCAGGACGTCGTCGACGCCCAGGCCGCTGTCCACCGCGGTGTCGTCGGCCCAGCCCTGCGCGGCGGCGCCGTCGAAGGAGTCCACGAGCACCACCCACAGCTGCACGCCGTGCTCGGTGCGCAGCCGCGACAGCGCCGCGTCCACGTCCGCGCCCCCCAGCGCCCCCGCCCGGTCCGTCACCTGCTCCTGCAGCCGGAACGGCGGCACCGCCTGCGCGCCGGGCGCCGCGGCGGCGGCGCCGGCCAGCACGCCCAGGCTCAGCAGGGCGGCCGCCACCGGGCGGCGGGCGGCGCGGGGGCGCGGCGGTCGGGGCACCGGGCCAGTCTGTCCCAGCGGGGGCGGGCCCGCCGCCGCTCGCCCGGCGGCGTTCAAGCCGCCCCGGGCCGCTGCCGATGGGAGGGGGACGCACTCGCGCTGAGGCGGGCCGGACACGGCCGCCCCGAGATCCCCGGAGGGGACGTGTTCGGACGCAGGAAGCAGACCGGCCCCGCGGCGCCGGTGCAGGACGCCGTGCCCCGCGACGTGGAGGCCCTGGAGGCGGTGCTCACCGCCTTCGAGAGCGCCAGCACCGAGCAGGACGTCTACCGGGCCATGGTCCGCACCATCACCGACACGTTCGCCCTGGACTACGGCGCGGTGTGGCGGCCCGGACCCGACGGCAAGTTCGTCGTCACCGACGAGTTCGGCCGCGGCGCCACGGCGATGGCCGCCTCGCGCGGCGTGCGCGTCGGCCCCGGCGACGGCTGGGCCGGCAGGGCCATCACCGACCGCTCCTACGTCCACGTCACCCCCGCCTCGACCGGCACGTCCTGCCAGCGCTGGCGCGAGGCGCAGGCCGGCGGCGCCGTCGACGGCGCGCTCTTCCCCTCCGTGGACGACGGCAAGGTGACCGCCCTCATCGAGTACTACCACTCCGCCCCGCTGCCCTTCTTCGGCCAGCGCGCGGAGAAGTGGCAGGCCATCGCCCGCGTCATGGCCAGCGCCCGCCAGGGCGTGCGCGCCCGCGCCGCGCTCGCCGAGACCCTCGCCGACCGCGAGGCCGTCACCACCGTCGTCACCGCGCTGAACGAGGGCCGCACCCGCGAGCAGGCGGTGCGCATCGCCCTGGACACCGTGCGCAAGACGTTCGGCTGGGCGTACGGCTCGTTCTGGGCGCTGGACGAGGAGAGCCGCACCCTGAAGTTCTCCGTGGAGTCCGGCTCGGCCGGCGAGGAGTTCCGCCGGGTCACCCTGGCCGCCTCGTTCGCCGAGGGCGTCGGGCTCTCCGGCCGCGCCTGGCGCTCGCGCGACCTGGTGTTCGTGCGCGACCTGGCCGAGGTCACCGACTGCGTGCGCGCCCCCGCCGCCCAGCGCGCCGGCGTGAAGTCCGGCGTGTGCTTCCCCGTCACGATCGCCGGGCAGGTCGTCGGCACGATGGACTTCTTCACCACCCAGTACGTCGAGCTGTCCGACTCGCGCCGCGAGGCGCTGCGCAACGTCGCCCAGCTCGTCTCCCAGCGCCTGGACGTCTTGCACCGCGGCGAGATCGACGCGCGCAACTCCCGCGAGCTGCTCGACACCGTCTCGCGGCTGCGCGACGCCGTCCTGGACGCCGGGCGCGTCGGCGACTCCGCCGCCGGGCAGGCCTCGGCGCTGACCGGTGAGGTGCAGGCGCTGGCCCAGGCCTCCCAGGCCGTCGGGGAGGTCATCAAGATCATCTCCGGGATCGCCGACCAGACGAACCTGCTGGCGCTGAACGCCACCATCGAGGCGGCCCGCGCCGGCGAGCTGGGCCGCGGCTTCGCCGTCGTCGCCAGCGAGGTCAAGGACCTGGCCCGCGAGACCGCCGACGCCACCCAGCGCGTCGCGCAGCAGATCGCGGGCATCCAGGCCTCCAGCGAGCAGGTCACCACCGGCATCGAGGGCACCGCCTCGATCATCCGCGAGCTCGAGGGGGTGCAGGCGCGCATCGGCGCCGTCCTCGACGAGCAGGTGCGCATGGCCACCGCCTTCGACCACCACGGCTGAGCCGACCCCGCCCGGCAGGGCCGTCCGCCCACAGCGGACGGCCCTGCCGCGTGCCCGGCCCGGCCGCTAGCGTCGTGAGGACCCCGACGCCGGAGGTCGCCGTGAGCCGTCCCGCACCCGCGCCGCTCCTGCTGCCCGTGCGCGGGCGCGCCGCCCCCGCCGCGCCGGCCCCGCCCGCCCCGCTGCTGCGCGAGCTCGTCGGCGCGGTGCTGCGCGAGGAGCGCACCGCGCAGGGGCGCACCCTCGCCGACGTGGCCGCCGCCTGCGGGGTCTCCCTGCCGCACCTGTCGCAGGTCGAGCGCGGCGGCAAGGAACCCTCCTCCGAGGTCGTCGCCGCGATCTGCGGGGCGCTGGGCCTGCCGCTGGTCGAGCTGCTGCGCCGCGCCGCCGGTGAGCCGCTGGACCTCACCTCGTCCTCGGACCGCGCCGCCGCTCCCGCCGCTCCCACCGGGCCCGCGGCGAGCGCCTCCCTCTCCCTGGTCGCCTGACCCGCCCGCCCCCGCCGGCGGTGGTCGTGCGCCAGGGCGGGGTCCGGGGGTGAGCGGGGTTCAGGGGCGGGCGGCGCGCGGGTCGGTCGCCGGGGTGATGACGCGGTCGGCCACGCCGTAGGCGACCGCCTCGGCCGCCGGCAGCACCAGGTCGCGGTCCAGGTCCGCGCGCAGCCGCTCCACGCCGTGCCCGGTGTGCCGCGAGAGCACCTCCTCGATCTCCCCGCGCAGCCGCAGCACCTCCCGGGCCTGGATCTGCAGGTCCGCCGCGGTGCCCTGCGCGCCGCCGGAGGGCTGGTGCAGCAGCACCCGGGAGTGCTCCAGCACCGAGCGCTTGCCCGGTGCGCCGGCCGCCAGCAGCACCGCCGCCGCCGAGGCGGCCTGCCCCACGCAGAACGTGGCGACGTCCGGCTGCACGAACCGCATCGTGTCGTAGACCGCCATCAGCGCCGTCGCCGAACCCCCCGGGGAGTTCACGTACAGGTTCACGTCCGCGGTGGGGTCCTCCGAGGCCAGGTGCACGAGCTGGGCGATGACGACGTTCGCGACGGCGTCGTCGATCTCCCCGCCGACGAACACGATCCGCTCGGACAGCAGGCGGCTGAACACGTCGGAGGTGCGCTCCCCGCGCGGGGTGGACTCCGTGACGTACGGGACCAGCGTGCTCACAGTCCCACCCTCCGCCCCGCGCCCAGGCGCACGTCGTCCACCCGTTCCACCACGTGGTCCACCAGCCCGTACTCGCGCGCCTCCTCGGCGGTGAACCAGCGGTCGCGCTGGGAGTCGCGCTCGACGGTGGCGACGTCCTGGCCGGTGTGCTCGGCGGTGAGCCGCTGCATCGTGGCCTTGGTGTGCGCGAGGTTCTCCGCCTGGATCGCGATGTCCGCCGCCGTCCCGCCGATCCCGCCGGACGGCTGGTGCATCATCACCCGCGCGTGCGGCAGCGCGAACCTCTTGCCCGCCGTGCCCGCGCACAGCAGGAACTGCCCCATGCTCGCGGCCATCCCCATGACCAGGGTGGCGACGTCGTTCGGGATCAGCCGCATCGTGTCGTAGACGGCCAGCCCGGCGCTGATGGAACCGCCGGGGGAGTTCACGTACAGGGCGACGTCGGCGCGGGGGTCGTCGGCGGACAGCAGCAGCAGCTGCGCGCAGACCCGGTTCGCGACCGCGTCGTCGACCTCCTGGCCGAGGACGACGATGCGCTGGAACAGCAGCCGTTGCGAGAGCTGGTCGTCGAACGGGCCGGTGAGGGCGGGGGTGCTCATCTCTCCTCCTGCGGGTGGTCGGTCTCCCCACCCTCGCCCCGCGCACCGGGGCCGGTCGCGGGTTTCTCCCCGCGGCACATCTCCCGCCGGGAGAACCGCCGGGCGAACCGCCCGGGGGCACCGCGGATCACCCGGGGGAGCGCCGCCCGTGCGGGCGCCGCGCGCACCGGCCACACTGGGGACGTGCCCGCGCCCCGACCCCGTCCCGGCCGGGTCCGCGCCCCGCGCCCGGCCGGCCGGCGCTGGATCGGCACCGGCGGGCGGGAACCGGACCTGCGCGGCCGCGTCGTGCTGCTGGACTTCTTCACGGGCTCGTGCGTGAACTGCGTGCACGTCCTGCCCGAGGTGGAGGCCCTGCGCGAGAGGTTCGGGCCGGCGCTCACCGTGGTGGGGGTGCACTCGCCGAAGTTCCCCCACGAGGCGGACCCGGCCGCCGTGGACGCCGCCGTCGCCCGGCTGGGCATCACCCACCCCGTGCTCGACGACGCCGACCGCGCCACCTGGTCGGCGTACGCGGTGCGCGCCTGGCCCACCTTGGTCGTCGTCGACGCCGAGGGGTACGTGGCCGCGTCGGTCTCGGGCGAGGGGCGCGGGCAGGAGCTCGCCGCCGTCGTCGCGGACCTGCTCGAGCGCGGGCCGTCGCCGTCGGGCGCACCGCCCGCAGCGGGTCCGGGTGCGGCAGCGGGGCGTGATCCGGGGGGTGAGCCGGCGGGGGCGGGTGAGCCGGGCCCGGCGCTGCGCTTCCCCGCCCGCGCCCTCGCGCTGCCCGGCGGCACCGTGCTCGTCGCCGACACCGGGCACCACCAGCTCGTCGAGCTGGCCGCCGACCTCGTCACCGAGGTGCGCCGCCTGGGCGACGGCCGCCCCGGCCTGGTCGACGGGCCGGGCGAGGGGCCGGTCGACGGGCGGGCGCGGTTCACCGAGCCGCAGGGCCTGGCGCTGCTGCCCCCGGAGGTGGCCGAGCGGGTGGGCTGCGACGTCGTCGTCGCCGACCGCGGCGCCCACGCGCTGCGGGGCGTGCGGCTGGCCGACGGGCGGGTGCGCACCCTGGCCGGCACCGGCCGGCAGCTGCGCCGGCGCGCCGGCGGTGGCCCCGCGCTGGAGCAGGACCTGTCCTCGCCGTGGGACGTGGCGTGGTTCGACGGGCAGGTCCTCGTCGCGATGGCCGGGCACCACCAGCTGTGGGCGCTGGAACCGGCCGCCGACCCCGCCGACGGGGTGGTGCGGGTGCTCGCCGGCACCACCGCCGAGGGCCTGCGCGACGGGCCGGCGGAGTGGGCGTGGCTGGCGCAGCCCTCCGGGATCGCGGTGCAGCGCACCGCCGGCGGGGACCTGGCCTGGTTCGTGGACGCGGAGACCTCCGCGCTGCGGGCGCTGCGGCGCACCGGGCCGCCGGACCGCGCGGTGCCCGTGGTCGTCGACGACCGGATGGCCAACGCCGCGCCCGTGGCCCGGCCCGGGCACGTCGTCACCACCGCCGCCGGGCGCGGGCTGTTCGAGTTCGGGTTCCGCGACGGGCCCGGCACCGCGCCCGGGGACGCCGGGGACGGCGGGAGCGGGGACGGCGGGGGCGTCGCGCTGCTGCAGCACCCGCTGGGCGTGGCGGTGGCCCCGGACGGCTCGGTGCTCGTGGCGGACACCTACAACGGCGCCGTGCGCCGCCTGGACCCCGCCACCGGCCGCGTCTCGACCCTGCTGACCGGCCTGGCCGAACCCGCCGACGTCCTCGTGCTGGACGGGCCGGACGGTCTGGGCGGGTCGGGGGCGCTGGTGGTCGTGGAGTCCGCCGCCCACCGCCTCAGCCGCCTGCCGCTGCCCGAGGTGCTGCGCGCCCGCCCCGGCGCCGGCCGCGAGCGCCGCGCGCCGGTGCTGCTGCCGCCCGGGCCGGTGCGGCTGGTCGTGGACCTCGCCGCCGCGGCGGGGCAGGAGCTGGACGACCGCTCCGGCGCGCCCGCCGTCCTGGAGGTGCGCGCCGACCCGCCGGGGCTGCTGCTCGCCGGCGCCGGGGCGGGCGCGGGCGCGCGGCGGGAGCTGGAGCTGGCCGCGTCCCCGGCGCGGGGCGTGCTGCACCTGGACGTGCAGGTCGCCACGTGCGACGCGGGGCGCGCGGCGGGCGCGGCGTGCCACCTGCACCGCCGCGCCCTGGACGTGCCCGTGCTGGTGGACGCCACCGCCGCCGGGGAGCTGCGCGTCGCCGTGGAGCTGGGCGCGCCCCCCGACCCGCCTACTGCCGGTAGCCCTCCACCTCGCTGACGGGGCGCTCGCCCGCCTCGTCGGGGTCCAGCCCGGCGTTGCGCTTGGCCTCGCGCTGGCGCAGCAGGTCCCAGAGCTGGTCCAGCTTCTGCTCGGCGTCCTTCAGCTCCGCGTGCTCCTCCTGCGCGGAGAGCTTGCCCTCGGCCAGCGCCGCGCGCAGCGCGTGCTCGCGCTCGACGAGGCTGTTGATGCGGTCGTGGATGTCCTGCTCGTCCATGCGGGCATCCTGTCCCGCCCCGGGCGCGGGCGCGACCCTGGCGCGCCGCGCGCCCCGGGCGAGCGCGGCCCGGGCGCGACGGCATGATGGCCCCGTGGCGGGCGCGGGGCACCGGGCGGTGCGCGGGTGAACGCGGTCGCCGTCGCCAGCGAGGTGCTCGTCGTGCTCGACTACCTCGTCAAGGTCGTCGCCGTCGGCACCGTCCCGGAGGACCGCCGGCCCGGCTCCTCGCACGCGTGGCTGCTGCTGATCCTCTTCGTGCCGGTCGTGGGGCTGCCGCTGTTCCTGCTGCTGGGCAGCCCGTACGTCACCGGCCGCCGGCACCGCCTGCAGGAGCGCGCCAACGGCCTCATCGCCGAGCGCGCCGCCGAGGTGCCCGCGCTGCCCGAGGGGCAGGTCGCCGGCGAGCACCTGGCCTCGCTGCTGGCGCTGAACCGGCGGCTGACGTCGATGCCCTGCCTGCTGGGTGCCCACCGGCGCCTGCTGGCCCAGGACGAGCTGGTGGCGGCGCTGACCGCGGCGGTCGCCGGCGCCCGGCGCACCGTGCACGTGGAGTTCTACATCGCCGCGCTGGACGCCACGACCGAGCCGTTCTTCGACGCGCTGCGCGAGGCCGTCGCCCGGGGCGTGCGGGTGCGGTTCCTCTACGACCACCTCGGCGCCCGTAAGTACCCCGGCTACGTGCGGATGAACGAGCGGATGAGCGCCGACGGGGTGCAGTGGCACCGCATGATGCCCATCGACCCGCTGCGCGGGCGCTGGCGCCGCCCGGATCTGCGCAACCACCGCAAGCTCGTCGTGGTCGACGGCGAGGTCGCCTTCGTCGGCTCGCAGAACCTCATCGACCCCACGTACCTGCTGCGCCGGCACGTGCGCGCCGGGCGGCGCTGGGTCGACCTGAACGTGGAGCTGACCGGCGCCGTGGTGCAGTCGCTGGAGGCGGTGTTCGCCACCGACTGGTACGCCGAGACCGGCGAGGTGCTCGACGAGGTCGCCGAGCGGGTCCCCGGCGCGACGTCCGCCTCGGCCGGCGGCGCCTTCCAGGTCGTGCCCTCCGGCCCCGGGTTCCCCACCGAGCCGAACCTGCGCCTGTTCAGCGCCCTGGTGCACGGCGCCACGAGGTCGGTGTCGATCGTCAGCCCCTACTTCGTGCCCGACGAGGGCCTGGAGCAGGCCATCACCACGGCCGCGTACCGCGGGGTGGCGGTGGAGCTGTTCGTCTCGGAGAAGGCCGACCAGTTCACCGTCCACCACGCCCAGCGCTCCTACTACTCCTCGCTGCTGCGCGCCGGGGTGCGCATCCACGCCCTGCCGGCGCCGGCCGTCCTGCACAGCAAGGTCCTCGTCGTCGACGGCGACCGCGCCGTCATCGGCTCCAGCAACATGGACATCCGCTCCTTCAACCTCGACTACGAGGTCTCCCTGCTGGGCCTGCAGCCCGCCTTCGTCGCCGACCTGGTGCGCGTCGTGGACGGCTACCGCGAGCGCTCGCGGGAGCTGACGGCCGAGCAGTGGGCGCTGCGCCCGTTCCGGCAGCGCTACCTCGACAACGTGATGCGGCTGACCGCGGCGCTGCAGTGACCCCCGGCCCGGCCCGGCCCGGCCCGCGCCGCCGGGCGCGCCGGGCCGCTCTGCGCGAGGGTGGCAGGACCGGCGCGGACCCGCCGCGCCCGCGACCCGAGGAGGACCGGTGAGCACCCCCAGCACCGGCGCCAGCGCCACCAGCACCGCCACCACCAGCGCCGACGCAGGCACCGCTCCGGCCGGCGCTCCCGCCGCCGCTCCCGACGACGACGGGGCGCTGCGCTCGTCGGCGGCGGCGCCCTCCGCGCGGGGCGTGGCCGTGGTCACCGGCGGCTCGGCCGGGCTGGGCCGCGCGGTGGTGCGCGAGCTCGCCGACCGCGGCTGGGACGTCGCCGTCCTGGCGCGCGGGCGCGACGGCCTGGCCGGGGCCGTGGCCGACGTCGCCGCCCGCGGCCGGCGCGGCCTGGGCGTGGTGTGCGACGTGGCCGACCACCGCGCCGTCGAGGCCGCCGCCTCGCGCGTGGAGGACGAGCTGGGGCCGGTGGAGGTGTGGGTGAACGACGCCATGGCCAGCGTGTTCGCGAAGTTCTGGGACGTGGACCCCGACGACTACGCCCGCGCCACCGCCACCACCTACTTCGGGTACGTCAACGGCACCCGCGCCGCGCTGGCCCGCATGCGCCCGCGCGACCGCGGCCGCATCGTGCAGGTCGGCTCGGCGCTGGCGTACCGGGGGATCCCGCTGCAGTCGGCGTACTGCGGCGCCAAGCACGCGATCCGCGGCTTCACCGAGAGCGTGATCACCGAGCTGCTGCACGAGGGCAGCTCCGTGACGGTCTCCACGGTGCACATGCCGGGGATGAACACCACGCAGTTCGGGTGGGTTCGCTCGGCGCTGCCCCGGCACCCGCAGCCGGTGGCGCCGATCTACCAGCCGGAGCTGTGCGCGCGCGTCGTCGGCGACGTCGTGGACCGCCCGCGGCGCACCACCTGGGTGGGGGAGTCCACCGTCGGCACCATCCTCGGCAACCACTTCCTGGCCCCCCTGCTGGACCGCTACCTGGCCCGCACGGGCGTGGACGGGCAGCAGAGCGACCAGCCGCGCGAGGCGATGGTCGGCGACTACCTCGACGAGCCGGTGCCCGGCGACCACGGCGCGCACGGGCCGTTCGACGAGCGCTCGCACGCGCGCAGCCCGCAGGTGTGGGCGCTGCGGCACCGGCGCGCGCTGGGCGGCGCGGCGGCCGGGGCCGCGGCGCTCACCGCGGGGCTGCTGGCACGCTCGCGCCGCTGAGGCGCTCCCCGCGCACGTCCACCACCGCGCCCGCCGCGCCCGCCGCCGCCTCCCCGGCGGCGGCGGCCACGGCGGCGGTCAGGCGGCGCACGTGGTGCCGCCGGCACAGCACCTCGTAGGCGATGGTGCCGACCGGCCCGACGTCCAGGGTGCCCTCGGCCTGCGCCACGTCGCCCACCACGACCTGCTCGCCGGCGACCACCATGACGCCGTCGACGGTGCGGGCGTTGTGGGTGGCGCGCGACCCGCACCAGCACAGCGCTTCCACCTGCGGCACCTGCACCCGGTCGGCCAGCTCGATCAGCCGCGCGCTGCCGGGGAACAGCCGGGTGCGGAAGTCGCTGGTGATGCCGAACGCGAAGACGTCGACCCCGAGGTCGTCGACGAGGCGGGCGAGCTGCTCGACCTGCTCGGGGGAGTAGAACTGCGCCTCGTCGCACACGACGTAGTCCACGCGGCGCTCGCGGTGCCGGCGCGAGACCTCGTCCCACAGGTCGGTGTCCTCGGCGACCTCCAGGGCGGGGCGGGCCAGCCCGATGCGGCTGGAGACCACGGCCTCGCCCGAGCGGTCGAAGCGGGTGAACAGCAGCCCGCGGCGGCCCTGCACGCGGTGGTTGTGGTCGACCTGCAGCGCGAGCGTCGACTTCCCGCAGTCCATCGTCCCGGAGAAGAACACCAGCTCTGCCACGGGCGACCATCCTGCCGCACCCGCCCCGGCGGGTCCGCCGCCGTCACCCGCACGCACGCACGCACCCCGCCCCCCGACCTCCCCACCCCCCCCCGCGGTGATCAAGGAAGTTGCCACTTCCTTGATCACC
>NZ_JBJLSG010000144.1:0-12898 GCF_050871925.1 Kineococcus gurbantunggutensis | reverse complement strand
CCCCCCCCCCCCCCCCCCCCCCCCCCCCCCCCCCCCCCCCCCCGCCCCCCCCCCCCCCCCCCCCCCCCCCCCCCCCCCCCCCCAGGGGGAGGGGGGGAGGGGTGCGCGGGAGGTCGGGGGCGAGGGGGCCGGGAGCGGGGCGGGGTTTGCCGGAACGGCACGGATCCTCGACGGCGGCGGGGGCCGCGCCCACCATGCCGCCGTGAGCACCCACGACTTCGACCTCGACGCCCCCGACGCCCGCGCGCTGTGGGAGGGCATGTACGCCGCCGCCGGCGAGCGCTGGAGCGGGCGGCCCAACGCCGCCCTCGTGCGCGCCGTGCAGGACCTGGCCCCCGGCACCGCCGTCGACCTCGGCTGCGGCGAGGGCGGCGACGTCGTCTGGCTGGCCTCGCGCGGCTGGCGCGCCACCGGCGCCGACGTCTCGCCCACCGCCCTGGCCCGCGGCGCCGCCCACGCCGCCGCCGCCGGCCTCGCCGAGCGGGCGCGCTTCGAGGAGCACGACCTCGGCGCCTCCCTGCCCGCCGGGGAGTTCGACCTCGTCGCCGCCTCGTTCCTGCACTCCTTCGCGCACCTGGACCGCGACGACGTGCTGCGCCGCGCCGCCGGCCTCGTCGCGCCCGGCGGCTCCCTCGTCGTCGTCGGCCACGTCACCGCCCCGCCGTGGGGCGGCGCCGCCCACGCCGAGCGCCACGTCGACCTGCCCGCCCCGCAGCGGGTGCGCGAGGTGCTCGCCCCCGCCACCGCCGGCTGGGAGGTGCTGCGCGAGGAGCTCCTCGAGCGCGAGGTCGAGGGCCCCGACGGGCAGCGCGCCGTCGTCGCCGACGGGGTGCTGCACCTGCGCCGCCCGGCCTGAGGGACCCCGGAGGCGCGGGGCGCGCCCGGCGGCGGCAGGGCGCCGGTGCGGGCGGGGAGGACCGCGGCGGGGGTGCTTCGTGGTAGTTCTCTTGACCATGCCGTCCCCCCGCCTGGCCCTGACCCGCACCTACCTCGCCCCGTCGTCCGACGAGGCGCCCGGTGGCGGTGAGCTGCCCGGCGTCGCCGACGTCGGCGAGCCGCGCGAGGTGCGCAGCGAGGAGACGCACTACGACACCGCCGACCTCGCGCTGGCCGCCTCGGGCGCCTCGGTGCGCCGCCAGACCGGCGGCTCCCCGCGCGGCTGGGTCCTGGAGCTGCCCGGTCGGGGACCGCGCACGCACCAGGTCCGCCACGGCCTGGGCCGCGCGGTGCGCACCGCGCCCGCCGCGCTGCAGCGGCTCACGTGGGCGGCCGCGCGCGGGCGCACCCTGGGCCCGGTGCTGCAACTCACCACCGACGACGTCCAGCGCGACCTGCTCGACGCCGACGGCGCCGTCGTCGGCCGGCTGACCACCCGACGCGTCGAGGCCCGCCCGCTGGTGCCCGAGGACTCCCTGGCGCAGACCTGGGCGGAGTGGCAGGCGGAGGTCGTCGACGGCCGCCGCGACCTGCTGGACGCCATCAGCGCCTCCTGGGAGGAGCGCGGGGCGGAGGAGTCCGACCGCACCGAGCAGCTGCGCACCGTCCTGGACGGCCCCGAGGAGGGCGCCGAGCCCGCCGAGCCCGTCGACGGCGACTCCGCCGGCGCGCTCGTGCTGGGCCAGCTCGCCCACGACGTCAGCCGCCTGCTCGCCCAGGACCCCCTGGTGCGCATCGACGCCCCCGGCGCCGTGCGCGCCCTGCGCAGCGCCACCCGACGCCTGGGCGGGGTGCTGCGCGCGTACGCGCCGCTGTTCGCCGACGCCCCGCGCCAGGCGCTGGTCGCCGAGCTGGAGTGGCTCACCGGCGTGCTCACCCGCGCCCGCGACGCGGAGGCCCTCACCGAGCGCCTGCTGGCCGACCTGGACGAGGAGGCCGCCGGCCACGTCGCCGGCTCCGGCGTGGGCGACCCCGCCGCGGTGGCCGAGCAGGTGCGCGCGCTGCTGGGCGAGCGGCACTCCGCCGCGCAGGCCGCCGTCGTGGAGGCGCTGGACTCCGAGCGCTACCGCGCCCTGGTCGCCGCGCTGGAGGCGTTCGTGGCCGAGCCGGCCCTGACCGGCGAGGCGTCCCGCTCGGCGCGCAAGGCGCTGCTGCCGCTGGTCGCCGACGCGCACCGGACCGTGAAGAACGCCCAGCGCGACGTGGACCCCGACGGCGAGGACGCCGACGTGCCCGCCGACGACCCGGCCGCGGACCCGCTGGTGCGCCTGCGCCGCGCCGCCGAGGACGCCCGCGCCGCCGCCGCCGTCGTGGTGCCGCTGCGCGGGGACGACGTGGAGGAGTACGCCGACGCGCTCAAGGAGCTGGCCGACGTCCTCGTCGAGCACGAGGAGACCGTCGCGGCGCGCGCCGTGCTGGCCGAGCTGGTGCCCGCCGCCGGCGAGGGCGCGTTCGTGCTCGGGCGCGTGCACGCCCTGGAGGAGGTCCGCTCGGCCGTGGCCCGCCACGACCTGGACGAGGCGTGGGACACCGCGAACCGGAAGAAGCTGCGCAAGTGGATGAGCTGAGCGCCGGGGCCTTCTGCGAGCCGGTGCCGCTGGGCGGCTCCCGCGTCGCGCTGGAACCGCTCGGCGAGCAGCACGTCGAGGGGTTGCGCCGCGTCGTCGCCGAGGGCGACCTGCACCGCACCTGGTACACGCGCATCCCCGCGCCCGAGGGCGTGGCCGCCGAGGTGGAGCGCCGCCTGGCGCTGCGGCGCGCCGGGGCCATGGCGCCGTGGGCGGTGCGGCGCCTGGACACCGGCGAGGTGTGCGGGGCCACGACGTACATGAACCTCGACCCGGCCAACCGCCGCCTGGAGATCGGCTCGACGTTCCTGGCGCCCTCCGCGCAGGGCACCGGCGTCAACGCCGAGGCCAAGCTGCTGCTGCTGACGCGCGCGTTCGAGGACCTGCGCTGCATCGCGGTGGAGTTCCGCACGCACTGGCACAACCACCGCTCGCGCGCGGCGATCGCGCGGCTGGGCGCCAAGCAGGACGGCGTGCTGCGCAACCACGTCCTGTGGGCCGACGGCAGCTACCGCGACACGGTGGTCTTCTCGGTCGTGGAGGGGGAGTGGCCGGCGGTGCGCAGCGGCCTGCGCGGGCGGCTGGGGCTGCTCTAGCTGCACGTCCCGCGGCACCTGGCCCGGTGCCCGCGGGACGTCGCTGCGGGTGCGGCGCGTCAGACCACCCCGGCCACCTGCGCGTCCAGCAGGTACGCCCGCGGGTCGAACGCGGTGCCGCCGCCGTAGCGCTGCGCCCCCACCGCGGAACCCGCCACCGCCGGCCACGGCAGCGCGCCGTCGCGCACGAACCGCACCCAGTCCCCGTGCACCCGCTGCGCCAGCTCCCGGTCCGGGTGCTCGCCCAGCACCCGCGCCACGCCCGGCGCGTCCAGCAGGTCGAACGCGTACGGCAGGTCGTGGCAGTGCGCCGCCACCCCCTCCACCGAGGAGCGCTCGGCGAAGTCGAACAACCACGTGCGCGCGCCGGCGCCGCCGCGCGCGCGGGCCGCGGCCAGCCGCACCAGCTCGGCCCGGAACCCCGCGGCCACCAGCGCCCGGTTCGCGGCGAACCGCTCCCCGGTGCGGGCGACCTCCGCGCGGTAGGCGGCCACGCCCTCGGCGTCCACCCCCGCGGCCACCAGCTCGCGCACCACCTCCTCCGCGCCCGTCGCCGCTGGCGCGGCGAACTCGTCGCGCGTGGTGCCCGCGAGCACGTCCACGTCCGCACCGGTCCCGCCGGCCAGCGCCGTCGCCACGTCCACGGGCAGCACCGCGCCGTCCACGACCGGCGCGAACGCCGTCGAGCCCAGGACCGAGGTGCCCCGGCGCCCCGCGCGCAGCGCCGCGGCGACGTCCGGGGAGGCGCCGGTGCGCGCCGCCCGCCCCGGCACCGCGTTGAACCCCCGCTCCGCGGCCACCACCGCCGCCTCCGGCACCGAGCGCCACCCGGCCAGGTCCGGGGTGACCCCGAGGTGCGCGGCGAAGCGGCGGCCGGCCCCTTCCGCCAGCGCGGGGGACAGGTCCGAGGTCGCCGGGGAGTGCGAGAGCACCCGCCGGAACAACCCCGCCGCGGACGGCGAGGCCAGCAGCGACAGGACGCTGCCGCCGCCGGCGGACTGCCCCGCGACCGTCACCCTGCCCGGGTCGCCGCCGAAGTCGCGCACGTTCTCGCGCACCCAGCGCAGCGCGGCGAGCTGGTCCAGCAGGCCCCGGTTCAGCGGCGCCCCCTGCATCCAGCCGAACCCGTCGAAACCCAGCCGGTAGGAGACGTTCACCGTGACGACCCCGTCGCGGTTGAAGGCCGCGCCGTCGTACCACGGGCTGGCCGGCGAACCGGCGAAGTACCCGCCGCCGTGCACCCACACCAGCACCGGCAGCAGCGCCGCGCGGTCCCCGGGCGCGGGGGTGAACACGTCGACGTTCAGCGTCGCCTCCCCCGGCACCGACGGCTCCGGGATCGTGGTGACCGGGGCGAACGGCACCCGCTGCGGGGTGGGCCCGTGCGCGGTCGCCGGGCGCACCCCCTCCCACGGCTGCGCCGGCTGCGGCGCGGCGAACCGCAGCGGGCCCACCGGCGCCCGCGCGAACGGCACGCCCAGGAACGCCGCCGACCCCGGGCGCTGCACGCCGCGCAGGCGGCCGGAACGGGTGCTGACCTCGGGGGCGGTGCTCACGGTGCTCTCCTGGGTTCCCGGCGACGTGCGGTGCGCGCATCCTGCCGCCCCGCCCCGCGGGTGCGGCCGGCGCCCCGCGGGTACGACTCCCGGCCCACCCGCGCCCCACCGCGCGGGGGACCCGGCGCGGCGGGGCCGGCTGCGAGGATGCGCGCACCGCGACCCACACCCCCGGGGGGACCCCGTGCAGCACCAGCCCCAGCCGCCCGCGCCCGCCGCCGCGCCCGCCGCCGCGACCGGTGCGCCCGCCGCCGCGACCGGTGCGCCCACCGCGCCGGCCCTCGCCCTGCGCGGGCTCACCAAGCGGTTCGGCGGCAAGGTCGCCGTCGACGCCCTCGACCTCGACGTGCCCGCCGGCTCGTTCTTCGGCGTCGTCGGCCCCAACGGCGCCGGCAAGACCACCACCCTGTCCATGGCCACCGGCCTGCTGCGCCCCGACGCCGGGCGCGCCTTCGTCCTCGGCGCCGACCTGTGGGCCGACCCGATCGCCGGCAAGCGCCTCCTGGGCGTCCTGCCCGACGGGGTGCGCCTGTTCGACCGCCTCAGCGGCACCGAGCTCGTCCGCTACGCCGGGCTGCTGCGCGGGGTGCCCCGCGAGGTCGTCGACCGGCGCGTGCCCGAGCTGCTCGACGCCCTGGGCCTGGCCGGCGCCGCCGGCACCCTCGTCGTGGACTACTCCGCCGGCATGACGAAGAAGGTCGCGCTCGCCTGCGCCCTCGTGCACGCGCCCCGCCTGCTCGTCCTCGACGAGCCCTTCGAGGCCGTCGACCCCGTCAGCGGCGCCACCATCCGCTCCCTGCTGACCTCCTACGTCGCCGGCGGCGGCACCGTCGTGCTCTCCAGCCACGTCATGGACCTCGTCGAGCGCACCTGCGACCACGTCGCCGTCATCTCCGCCGGCCGCGTCCTGGCCGCCGGCCCCCTGGAGGCCGTGCGCGGCGGCGGCACCCTGGAGGAGCGCTTCGTCGACCTCGTCGGCGGCGGGCGCGACCTCACCGGCTCCCTGGACTGGCTGCGCTGATGGTCGCCACCCTCGTCCGCCTCAAGCTGACCCTGCTGCGCAACGGGGTGCGGGCCAGCACCTGGCAGCTCGTCTCCTTCGTCCTCGGCACCCTCTACGCGCTGTTCGTCCTGGCCACCCTCGGCGCCGGTCTCGTCGGGCTGCGCCTGGCCGGCCTCGACGTCGCCGGGCCCGTCGTCGTCGGCGCCGGCACCCTCGCCGTGCTGGCCTGGGCGCTGGTCCCCCTGATCGCCTTCGGCGTCGACGAGACCCTGGACCCCTCCCGCTTCGCCACCCTCGCCGTGCCGCGCAGCCGGCTCGTGCCCGGCCTGCTGCTGGCCGGCCTGGTCGGCCTGCCCGGCGCCGTCACCGTGCTGCTCTCCCTGGCCACCGCCGTCACGTTCTCCCGCTCCGCCGGCGCCACCGCGTTCGCCGCGCTCACCGGCCTGCTCGGCGCCCTCACCGCCGTCGCCGCCTCCCGCACCACCACCACCGCCGCCTCCGCGGCGCTGCGCGGCCGCCGCACCCGCGACGTCCTCGTCGTCCTCGCCGGGGTGCTCCTCGTGGGCGTCGGCCCCGGGGTCAACGTCCTCACCAGCCGCCTGGGCGACGGCGCGCGCGACTGGGCCGAGCTGGCCCGCACCGCCACCGCCGTCGCCGGCTGGACCCCGCCCGGTTTCGCCTGGGCCGCCGGCGCCGACGCCGCCGCCGGCCGCTGGGGCACCGCCCTGCTGCGCCTGCTGCTCGCCCTGGCCGTGCTCGCGGGCCTGCTGCTGGCCTGGGGCGCGGCCCTGGGCCGCGGCGGCACCGGGCCCGTCGGCGGCTCCGGCTCCACCACCGCCGTGCGCGCCCGCACCGGCGGGCTCGCCGAGCGCCTGCCCGACACCCCCGCCGGCGCCGTCGCCCGCCGCTGCCTGACCTACTGGCGCCGCGACCCGCGCTACCTCACCGGCGCCGCCACCGTCGCGGTCGTGCCGCTGCTGCTCCTCGTGCTGCCGCTGACCGTGGGCCCCGCCACCGGCCCCGGCCGCTGGCTGCTGGCCGCCGGGCCCCTGACCGCCTTCGTCACCGGCTGGTCCCTGCACGACGACGTCGGCTACGACCACTCCGCCTTCGCCCTGCACGTCACGAGCGGCGTGCGCGGGCGCGACGACCGCGCCGGGCGCGTGGTCGCCTCCGCGCTGTGGCAGGTGCCCGTCCTGCTCGTGCTCTGCGTCGCCGGCGCCCTCGCCGCCGGCGCCCCCGAGCAGCTGCCCGCCCTGCTCGGCGCCTCCGCCGCCCTGCTCGGCGCCGGGTACGGCGTCTCCAGCGTCTCCAGCGCCCTGGCGCCCTACCCCGTCGCCGCCCCCGGCGCCAACCCCTTCTCCACCCCCCGCGGCGCCGCCACCGCCACCCTGCTCGCCCAGTCCGCCACGACCGTCCTCATCACCGTCCTCGCCCTGCCCGCCCTCGTCGCGGCGCTGGCCTCGGTGTTCTGGAACCCCTGGACCGGGCTGGCCGCGCTGCCCCTGGGCCTGGGCCTGGGCGCGCTGTGGACGTGGCTCGGCGTCACCCGCGGCGGGGCCCTGCTGGACCGCCGCCTGCCCGAGGTCCTGGCCGCGGTCAGCCGCTCCTGAGCGCTCGCCCCCGCACGACCACCGCGGGAGGTGCCCCCGGGGACGACGAAGGGCCCCGTCCATCGCGGACGGGGCCCTCCGGGGTCAGGTGAGGTGGCTCAGAGAGCGCGGACCTGGTCGGCCTGCGGACCCTTCTGGCCCTGGGTCACCTCGAACTCCACGCGCTGGTTCTCCTCCAGCGAGCGGTAGCCGTTGCCGGTGATCGCCGAGTAGTGGACGAAGACGTCGGGACCGCCGCCGTCCTGCTCGATGAAGCCGTAACCCTTCTCAGCGTTGAACCACTTGACGGTGCCCTGGGCCATTCCTACTCCAACACGTTCCAGTCGGTGCGAGACCCGCGCTTGTGCGGGTCCCGGGCTGAGTGGGAACGCCACACCGGGTCCCGAAGGACCCGGGCGACGCCCGCAACACACTCCGCGGGCGTTCAGAACGATCGAGGAGCTGCGCTAGCTGCAGCCGTTCGGAAGCTAACACGACACCCGTCACCCTGCGCAAGACCTCCACAGGGATCCGCCAGGACCCGGCGATCACGGCTGCGTCACGGGGCGTCATCGCCCGTGCGCTCCGCGTCGAGGGCCGCGACCGCCAGCACGACACCGGCCGCCGTCCAGCCCAGCGGGGCCGGGCCCGCGGGGGCGCCGTCCGCCAGCACCTTCTCCGGCAGGCTGCCCCAGTCCGTGCGGTGCGCGGCCAGCCAATCCAGCCAGCGGGCGGCCTGCGCCTCGCGCCCGGACGCCGCGGCGGCCATCGCGACCAGCGCCACCTCCGGCGTCCAGGAGATCCCGTCGGCCTTCCAGCCGGCCCCCGGGGCCAGGCCGCCGGCGGGGCGCAGCGCCCGCACCTGGTAGGCGTCGAAGGCGGCCAGGACGGGCGCGCCGGGCACCTCGGGCGCGAAGGGCGGCAGCAGGAACGCCACGGCGGCGTCCACCCCGCCGGTCTCCACGTCCGGGTCGGCGTAGCGCAGGTACCCGGTGGGGGCGAACTCCGCGTGCAGCAGCCCCTCCAGGGAGTCCGCGGCCGCGTCCAGGCGCCGGGCGGCGGAGCGCTGCCCGAGCAGGGGGTGCAGCGCGGCGCCGGCGCGCAGACCCGCCAGCAGGGGCGCGACCGTGCCCAGGGTCAGCTCCGCCTCGCGGCGCTCCCAGTAGTCCGAGGACGGCCGCGGCAGCGCGGTGCCGCCGGCGGTGGCCTCCAGGGCGTAGCGGGTGGCGCCCTCCAGCAGCGCCCGCAGCGGCTGCAGCTCCGCCCGCGCCTGCGCGCGGGAGGGAGCGTCGGCGAGCACGCGCTCCAGCGCCCACAGCGCCCACCCGGCGCCGTCGGCCTGGCGCCCGCGCCCGTCGGGGGTGCCGCTGCCGTCGAGCAGGTAGCGCGCCTCGAAGCCGCCGTCGTCGTGCTGGACGCCGGCGAGGAAGCCCAGCACCCGCAGCGCCTCGGCGCGGTGGCCGGTGGCGGACAGCGCCACCGCGGCGAACGCGGAGTCGCGCGGCCAGGCGTAGCGCCACTTGGCGGCGGGCCCGGCGGCGACGGCGCCGTCGGCGGAGGTCAGCGAGCGCAGGTCCAGCAGCGCGCCGCGCACCAGGTCCTCCCAGGGCCCGCCGGTGCCGGGCACGGTGCCGGCGGTCAGCCAGGCGGCGTCCTGCTCGGGGGTGCTCGCCGGGACGCCGAGCTGCTCGCGCCAGGACGACGTGCTCAGCAGCGCGGGCGCCGGGACGGCCTCGGAGCGCTCGGGCAGCGCGGTCAGGGTGATCCCGGTCGCCAGGGCCAGCGCCACCGCCAGCGCCGTCGTCGCACGCCGTGCCACCCGCCCACCCCTCTCGCGTCCCCCTGCGGGGGGTCCGTCGACCGTAGCGGGCGCGCGCCGGGGCGGTCACCGCTTCGCCCGGACCCGACCCGCCGGACCCGTCCCGGCCCGCCCCGGCCCGCCCCGGCCGGCGACGGGCCGGGAAGGGGAGGGGCAGGAGGGGCGGCGGGTCGTGTTCGATGGGGCCGTGAGCCCCGCGCCCGACGTCCCCGCCGCCCTGGCGCGGGTGGGCCCGCGGCTGCGGGACCTGCGCGCGGGGCGGGGCTGGACGCTGGCGGAGGTCTCCGCGGCCACCGGCATCTCCGCCAGCACCCTGTCGCGGCTGGAGTCCGGCGAGCGCCGCGCCACGCTGGAGCTGCTGCTGCCGCTGGTGGCGCGCTACGAGGTGAGCCTGGACGAGCTGGTCGCCCCGCCCGCGCCCGCCCGGCGGCGCCGCTCGAGCAACCGCCCGGGGGTGACGTCGCTGCCGCTGACGCGCGCGCCCGGGGGCCTGCGCGCCTTCAAGACGGTGCTGGACCCGGGCGTGGGCGAGGACGTCGAGCCGCAGGTGCACGAGGGCTACGAGTGGCTGTACGTGCTCTCGGGCACGGTGCGGCTGCGCCTGGGCGACCGGGACCTGCGCCTGCCGCAGGGGGAGGCCGCGGAGTTCGACACCCGGCTGCCGCACGCGGTGAGCAACCCCGGCACGGTGCCGGTGGAGCTGCTGAGCCTGTTCGGCCCGCAGGGCGAGCGCATGCACGTGCGGGCCCGCCCGCGCGGGCGCTGAGGGGGCGCCCGCTCAGGTGGCGGTGAGCAGCTCCAGCGCGGTGCGCGAGACGGGCCGGTCGGCGAAGACGACCCGCACCGCCGACGGGTCGGGGTTGCCGGCGTCGGGCCCGCGCCACACCTCGAACAGCCCGGCGCGCTGCGCGGCGGCGGCGGAGCGGGTGTTGCCCTCCAGCAGGTACGCGGTGACCGGCAGGTCCGGGTACGCGCGCCGGGCGGCGGCCACGGCGGCCGCGGAGACCTCGCTCGCGTACCCGTGCCCCCAGTCCCGCCGGTGCAGGCGGTAGCCGAGGTTCCACGCCACGCCCAGGCGCAGGTCGCAGCCGCCGGTGCCGACCAGGCGCCCCGCCTGCGGGCCCTCGGCCAGGCGCGCCACCCAGCTGCCCAGCCCGGCGACCTCCCAGCTCTCGCGCACGCGCTCCAGCATCAGCGCGGTGCGGGTGCGGTCGGCGTGCCGGCCGCTGGGCAGGTGCTCCCACACGGCCGGGTCGGAGTAGAGGGCGAAGACGTCCTCGAGGTCGCTCAGCCGCGGCGGGGACAGCACCAGCCGGGCCGTGCGCTGCACCCCCGTCGCGTCGGGGCCAGCGTCGGGGCCGGCGTCGGGGGAGGGGTCGTGCGGCACGGCGCCCATCCTCCCCCCGCGTGAACCCGGGGCCGCACGGGGCCGTGTGCAACGCGGGAGCGCGCCGCCGCGTCCAGCAGTCGCCACCACCACGTCTCCAGGAGGGGGAACCGTGAGCACCGCCCACGCCCGCCGCACCGCCGCCCTGCTGCTCGCCGCGCTCGCGCCGCTGCCCCTCGCCGCCTGCTCCGGCGGCGGCGACGCCTCCGCCGGCGCGACCGCCACCGCCCCGGCGAGCGCGAGCGCGAGCGCGCCGGCCGCCGCGACCGCGAGCGCACCGGCCGCCACCGCCGGGACCACGGCCACGACCACCGCACCGGCCGCCACCCCGACCCGCACCCCGACCCGCACCCCGACCCGCACCCCGACCGCCGCCCCGACCGCCGCGCCGACCGGCGCCGCGACCACCGCGCCGGCCGCCGGGGGCACCGGGGTCCCCGCGGGCGCGGGCACCGCCGCCACCGTCGACCTCGACGGCGACGGGCGCGGGGACACCCTGTGGCTGGCCGACGTCGACGGGCGGCGCCTGCTCGGCGCCACGACGAGCGGGCACGGCACCACCTCGGTGGGGTTCACCGCCGCCGCCCCGCGGGCGGCGACCGCGTCCGCCGCGGTGCTGGCCTCCGGCGCCCCGGTGGTGCTGCTGGACACCGGCCGCTCCGTGCAGCTCTACGCCTACCGGCAGGAGGACGCCGCCCTCCTGCCCGTGCCGGGCGAGGACGGCGCGCAGTACTCCTTCAGCCTGGGGTTCACCGGCTACGGCACGGGCCTGACGTGCGAGCGCGCCGGCGACGGGCTGCACCTGTACGGGGTGAACGCCGTGGAGGAGGGCGGGGGGTGGACGGTCACGCGCACCGAGGTCCTCGTCGACGCCAACCGCCTGCACGCCCGCAACGGCGCCACCACGACGCCGGTGCGCGGCGCGGAGGCGCAGGACCCGGCGGTGACGGGCGCGCACGGCACCACGTGCGGGGACGTCCCCGACGGCGCGCTCGCCCGCGAGCCGCTGGCCTGAGCGGGTCGCGGGCGGGTCGCGGGCGGGTCGCGGGCGGGTCGCGGGCGGGGTTCAGGCCGGGCGCGGGGGCAGCCGCAGCTGCAGGGCCGCGTCGCGCGGCACCTCGAAGCCCATCGAGCGGTACAGGGCCTCGGCCCGCGCGGTGGTGTTGAGCTTCACCACGGTCACCGGGGTGTGGTCGGTGAACCAGCCCAGCAGCGCCGTCGTGCAGGCCCGCGCCAGGCCGCGCCGGCGCCGTCGCGGGTCGGTGGCCACGTTGGAGACGTGCCCGTGCAGGCCGCTGGTGTTGCGGGGGCTGGGGGCGTGCTCGTCGCAGGCGCCGACGGCGCAGCTCACCACGCCCAGCTCGGGGTCGTCGGCGACGAACGCGGCGAACAGCGCCGGCTCGGCCAGGCGCCGGTGGAAGAACCGCTCGGCGTCGGCGCGCCAGGGCGCCTCCGGCCCGCCGGTGTCGACGCCCATGTCCTGGAGCATCAGCACGCGCAGGCGCACGAGGGCGGGGGCGTCGCGCGCGGTGGCGCGGCGCACGGGCACCGGCGCGGTCGCCGGGGCGGTGGTCGGTGCGGGGGTCGGCTCGCTCGGTCCGGGCACCGGCCCACCCTGCCCCCTCCCGCGGCGGGGCCGGGGGAGGGGGTGGGCCGGCGCCTCAGCGCTCGCCGCGCCTCAGCGCTCGCCGCGCCTCAGCGCTTGCCGCGCCTCAGCGCTTGCCGCGCCTCAGCGCTTGCCGTAGCGGCGGCGGAACTTCTCCACGCGGCCCTCGGAGTCCAGCACGCGCGCCGTGCCGGTCCAGAACGGGTGGCTGGCGGCGGAGACGTCGACGTCGACGACGGGGTAGGTGCGCCCGTCCTCCCACTCGACGGTGTCGCGGGAGCGGTCGGCCGACAGCGTCGAGCGGGACAGGAACGCGACGCCGGCGGACTTGTCGCGGAACACGACGGGGCCGTACTCGGGGTGGGTGCCCTGCTTCACGGTCGACCTCCTGATCGGGAATGACAATCGTTCCGGGCAGTGTTGCACAGGACGTCCGCCGATCGACCGCCGCGGCACCCACCCGCTCACGGCGGACACGAGGAACCGAGGGGAACGCTTCCGATGGCCAAGCACGCCGACGTCCGACCCGTGGTCAAGCTCCGCTCCACGGCCGGGACCGGGTACACCTACGTGACCCGCAAGAACCGCCGCAACGACCCCGACCGCCTGATCGTGCGCAAGTACGACCCGGTCGTGCGCGAGCACGTGGACTTCCGCGAGGAGCGCTGACGGCCCGGCGGAGCCGCCGCTGACGGCCCGCCAGGCGGCGGCGCAGCCCCGCCCCCCCCAGGGCCCCGTCCTGCCCCCCGTGGTCGTAACAGGGTGGCGGCCACCTACACCGCGGCGCGCACCGCGCCCCCGAGCTAGGTGTAGGCGCGCTCGCGCACGTCCCCCC
>NZ_JBJLSG010000143.1:0-13120 GCF_050871925.1 Kineococcus gurbantunggutensis | reverse complement strand
CCCCCCCGCCCCCCCCCCCCCCCCCCCCCCCCCCCCCCCCCCCCCCCCCCCCCCCCGCCCCCCCCCCCCCCCCCCCCCCCCCCCCCCCCCCCCCCCCTGCCGGTGGACCACCTGGCCGTCACCGACCCCGAGGCCCACCTCGCGGCCCGGCGCGCGGCCCGCGCCCGGGTGCGCGCGCTCGTGGAGGCGGCCGTGGAGCCGCTGCGGCACCTGCACGGCCTGACCGCGGAGGTCGCCGTGGTGGTCGACGCCTTCGCCTCCGACGTGCTCGTGGAGCGCTCGCGCGACGCGGGCCTGCTCGTCGTGGGCGCCGGCGGGCACGGCGCGCTGCGCTCGGCCCTGCTGGGCTCGACCAGCCGCGCCGTGCTGCACCGCGCGCACGTGCCCGTCGTCGTCGTGCCCGCCCGGGCGCGCACCCTGGACCTGCGCGCCCCGGGGCCGGGCGCCGCGCGGGTCGAGAGCGCGGGCGCCCCCCTCGCCACGGCCTGAGCGCGGGGGGCGGGCGCCCGGGGAGCGGGGGAGCGGGCGCCCGGAGCCGCCGCGCCGGCGGCGCTCAGCCGTCGGCGCGGTGGGCCCGCAGGGCGTCGGTCATGTCGCCCAGGAAGCGGCGCACGACCTCCAGCTCGGCGTCGTCGTAGCGGGCCATCAGCTCGTCGCTGCGCCGGCCCAGCGGGCCGAAGAACTCCACCGCGACGGCGGCGCCGTGCTCGCCGAAGCGCAGGTGCACCTTGCGGCGGTCGGCGCCGTCGCGCTCGCGGCGCAGGTGCCCGGCGCGCTCCAGGCGGTCCACGACGCCGGTGGCCGCCCCGGAGCTGACGCCCAGCGCGCTGGCCAGCTCGCCGGTGGTCATCGGGTCGCCCCCGCCCTCGCGGCGCATGACGTGGATCAGGGCGCGCACGTCGGTGGGGTGCAGGCCGCGGCGGGCGGCGAAGTCGTCGGCGACGCGCTGCGCCTGGGTCCCCAGGTCGCGCACGAGGTCCAGGACCTGCGCCTGCAGGCGCAGGCGCGGGGTGTCGCGCCGGCGGTACATGGACGGCGCGGCCGGCGCGGGGGGCTGCTCGGGGGACTGGCTGCTCATCGGATGGCCAGGGTACCCCCGCGGTGCTATAAATCTCAGTGACTGAACTTCTTTTCGACTGAGACGACTGGGGCGCCCGTGTCCGACGACTCCTTCTTCGCGCGGACGGTGGGCCGCCTGGTCACCGGCCGCGTCACGGCCTGGCTCGTGCTGGCCGCCGCCGTCCTGCTGGCCGGCGCCGTGGCCGTCGGCAAGGGCGAGGCCCCGCCCTCGCAGGCCGCCGGCGGGAGCCTGCCCGCCGCCGCCGAGTCCGCCCGCGCCGAACGGCTCCTGGACGCCTTCCCCGGCGAGGAGACCGCCCCCGTCCTCGTGGTGTGGACCCGCGAGGACGGCGGGCGGGTCGGGGCGGGCGAGCGCGACGCCGTCGCCGCCGCCGTCCAGCGCCTGGCCCCGCTGGCCGTGGGCGGGCCCGCCTCCCCGGCGGTGCCCTCCGAGGACGGCGAGGCCCTGCTGGCCGTGGTGCCGCTGGCCGCCGGCACCAGCGACGAGGAGGCCGCCCGCGCCGTCGGCGACGTGCGCGCCGCCGCCCGCGCCGACCTGCCCGCCGGCCTGCGCGCCCAGGTCACCGGCGGCCCCGCGTTCGGCGTGGACATCGCCGACTCCTTCTCCGGGGCCAACACCCGCCTGCTGCTGGTCACCGCCGGCGTCGTCGCGCTGCTGCTGCTGGTGACCTACCGCAGCCCCGTGCTGTGGCTGGTGCCGCTGGCCGTCGTCGGCGTCGGCGACCAGACCGCCGCCGGGCTGCTCACCGTCGTGGACCGGATCGGCGGCACCCCCGCCGACCCCTCCAGCACCGGCATCACCAGCGTCCTGGTCTTCGGCGCGGGCACCAACTACGCCCTGCTGCTCATCGCCCGCTACCGCGAGGAGCTGCGCCGCACCCCCGACCGGCGCCTGGCCATGCGCCGCGCGCTCGCCGGGGCCGGGCCGGCGATCCTCGCCAGCGCCTCCACGGTCGTGCTCGCGCTGCTCACCCTGCTCGTGGCGGCGCTGCCCGCCAACCGCTCCCTGGGGATCGACGCCGCCCTCGGGATCGTCGTCGCCGGGGTGTTCGGCCTGCTCGTGCTGCCCGCCGCGCTCGTGGTCTGCGGGCGCGGGCTGTTCTGGCCGTTCGTGCCGCGCGTGGGCTCCGCGGACCGCTCGCGCACCGGCGGCTGGGCCCGGATCGCCGACCGCGTCGTGCGCCGCCCCTGGCCCGTGGTCGCCGTCTCGGTGGTCCTGCTCGCCGTGCTCGGCACCGGCCTGAGCGGCGCGAAGCTCGGGCTGTCGCAGACGGAGCAGTTCCGCGTCTCCGCCGAGGCCGTCGACGGCGCCGCCACCCTCGACGAGCACTACCCGCAGCAGGGCACCGAACCCGCGCAGGTCGTGGCGCGCGCGGCCGCCGCCGACCCGGTCCTGGCCGCCGCCCGCGCCGTGCCCGGCATCGCCTCCGCCGAGCCGGCCGGCGCCTCCGGCGACCTGGTGCGCGTCGAGGCGCGCATCGAGGCCGAAGCCGGCTCCGCCGCCTCCCGCGAGACCGTCCAGCGGCTGCGCGAGGCGCTGGCGGACGTGCCCGGCGCCGACGCCCTCGTCGGCGGCACCGAGGCCGAGGCCCTCGACCAGCGCGCCGCGACCGCGCGCGACCTGCTCGTCGTCGGCCCCCTCGTCGTGGTCGTCGTCCTGGCCGTCCTGGTCGTCCTGCTGCGCGCGCTGGTGGGCCCGCTGGTGCTCGTGGCCACCGTGCTGGCCACCTACGCCGCCGCGCTGGGCGCCGGCACCTGGTTGTTCACCAACGTGTTCGGCTTCCCCGCGCTGGACACCGGCGTGCCGCTGCTCTCGCTGCTGTTCCTCGTCGCCCTGGGCGTGGACTACAACATCTTCCTCGTCACCCGCGCCAAGGAGGAGGCGGCCACCGCCGGCACCCGCGACGGCATCCGCACCGCCGTGGCCGTCACCGGCGGCGTCATCACCAGCGCCGGCGTGCTGCTGGCGGCGGTGTTCACCGTCCTGGGCGTCCTGCCGCTCATCACGCTCACCCAGATCGGCGTCGTGGTGTGCGTGGGCGTCCTGCTGGACACGCTGCTGGTGCGCACCCTGCTGGTGCCGGCGTTCGTGTCGGTCCTCGACGAGCGGTTCTGGTGGCCCGGCCGGGTGCGGCGCGCCGCCGCGCCCCGGCACCGGGTGCTCGTCCCGTGAACGACGCCGCCGGGCGCGCGCTCCTGGCGGCCACGGCCGTCCTGCAGGCGCTCAGCCCCCTGGCCGCCGGCCTGGACCAGGGCTCGGGGCAGGACCCGGTCGTCGTGCCGCCCGGGCCGTTCTTCGCCGTCTGGGGGTTCGTGGTGATCGGCTGCCTGGCCGTCGCGGTGCGCGGCCTGGCGCCCGCCCGCGCCGCCTCCCCGCTGTTCCGCGCGGTGCGCGCGCCGCTCACCGCCGCCCAGGTGGGTTTCGCGCTGTGGCTGCTGGCCGCCGACCGGGCCCCCGCCCTGACCGTCCCGGTGTTCGCCGGGATGCTCCTGGCGCTCGCCGTGGCGCTGCGCCGGGCCGTCACCGTCGACCCGGGCACCGGGCGCGCCGACGCGGCCCTCGTGCGCTGCACCCTCGGCGCGTACGCCGGGTGGAGCGCGGCGGCGGTGTGGGTGAACACCGCCACGCAGCTGCAGGAACCCTCCCGGGCGGTCCTCGCGGTGCTGCTGGCGGGCGCCGCGCTCACCGTGTCGGCCGGTGCGCTGCTGTTCCGCGGCAGCGCGGGTTTCACGGCCGCGGGCGCCTGGGCGCTGCTGGGCGCGCTCGTCTCCACCGTCGCGGCCGGCGCCACCGGGCTGGCGGTCCTGGCCGGTGGCGGGTTGGTGCTGGCGGTCGTGGTCGCGGTGCTGGCCCGGCGCCGCCGGCCCTCCCGTCCCGTCCCGCGTCCCGGCCCCCGTCTCAGCCCCCGCCGCCGGTGAGCCGCTGCGCCCGCCGCAGCACCTCGTCGATGCGGCGGGCGTGCGCGCCGCGCCAGTACACCCGCGAGCACGCGGTGCACCGGGAGAACTCCCCGTAGCTGCGGCGCGTGCCCTCGGGGACCTCGGCGGCCACCTCCTGCGCCGCCGCCGGGCGCAGCGGCGCCCCGCACGCGGTGCACCGCGTCAGCGGCGCGGTCGCCGGGCGGAACCGGTCCAGCACGTCGGCGAGCTGCTCGTCGGCCCCCGCCCCGCGCACCAGCGCCCCGCGCGGCAGCGCCCGGCGCAGCAGCAGGCCCCGGTCGGCGGTGAGCAGCACCCGGTCCTGAGCCGCCGCCCGCACCACCAGGTCCGCGTCGTCGGCGTGCGCCGACCACGCCGCGTCCAGCCCCAGCAGCCGCAGCCGGCGCGCCAGGCTGCCCAGGTGCACGTCGAGCAGGAAACCCCCGGCGGGCACCGGCTGCGGGCGCACCACCGCGCCGGCGTGCAGCGCCGAACCCGCCGGCGGGCGCTCGGTCGCGTGGACCGGTGCGCCGTCCACGGTGAGCGCACCCACCTCGGTCAGCGGCACCCCGGCGGCCTGCACGACGTGCCCGGCGCTGGCGTGCGCCTCGTGCGGCACCACCAGCCGGCCCGCCCGCCGCGCCCGCGCCGGCAGCAGCGGAAGCAGGACGTCGTCGACCGTCAGCTCGACGGTCCCCTGCGCCGCGCCGGGCACCCCGGCCTCAGGCGCCCGCCGGCTGCGGTTCCGGCGCCGCCGCGCGCAGCGGCGGGACGACGGGCTTGACCACGCCCAGCAGCGACTCCGCCACCCGCACGACCTGCTCGGAGTACCCGCGCTCGTTGTCGTACCAGACGTAGAGCACGACGTTCGCGCTCGCGGCCCCGTCGGCGCCGGCGATGGTGGCCAGCGCGTCGACCACCCCGGTCTTGCGGGTGCCCACGAAGTCGGTGGAGACCACCTCGGGGGAGTCCACGTAGTCGATCTGGTCCTGCAGCGCCGACTCCAGCGACATCGCCCGCAGGTGCTCGTTGAGCTGCGCCCTGCTCACCTCCTGCGCCAGGGTGAGGTTCAGGATCGCCAGGGAGACGTCCGGGGTGGGAACCCGGATGGAGTTCCCGGTGAGCTTGCCGGCCAGTTCGGGCAGCGCCTTGGCCACGGCCCTGGCCGCTCCGGTCTCGGTGAGCACCATGTTCAGCACCGCCGAGCGCCCGCGCCGGTCGCCGCGGTGGAAGTTGTCGATGAGGTTCTGGTCGTTGGTGAAGGAGTGCACCGTCTCCACGTGCCCGTGCACCACCCCGAAGCGGTCGTTGACGGCCTTGAGCACGGGGGTGATGGCGTTGGTGGTGCACGAGGCCGCCGAGACGACCCGGTCCCGCTCGGTGATCGTGCCCTCGTTGATGCCGTGCACGACGTTCTTCACCGCGCCCTTGCCCGGCGCGGTCAGCAGCACCCGCGCCGCGCCGGGGCTGCGCAGGTGCCGGGACAGGCCCTCCTCGTCGCGCCAGGTGCCGGTGTTGTCGATGACCAGGGCGTCGCGGATGCCGTGGCGGGCGTAGTCCACGCCCGCGGGGTCGTCGGAGTGGATCACCTGGATCGCCGTGCCGTTGGCGACGATCCGCCGGCCCTCCTCGTCGACGGTGATGGTGCCGGCGAACGCGCCGTGCACGGAGTCGCGGCGCAGCAGGGCGGCGCGCTTGACGAGGTCGTCGGCCGAACCGCGGCGCACCACGATCGCGCGCAGGCGCAGCCCGTGCGGGTCGTCGCCGCGCTCGAGCAGGATCCGCGCCACCAGCCGGCCGATGCGACCGAACCCGTAGAGCACCACGTCCCGGCTCGCGCCCGCGGCGGCGTCCGCGCCCGCGCCCGTGCCCGCGCCCGTGGTGGTGCCGCCGTGCGCGGCGAGGACGGGTTCCAGCGCGGCGCGCACCCGCTCCTCCAGGGGCGCGTCCGCGGCCCCGCTGCGGTGCAGCTGCAGGCGGGCCAGGTCCACCGAGGCCGGGGGCGGGGCCAGCCGGCACAGCACCCGCAGCAGTTCCAGGCCGGGTTCCAGGGGCAGTTCGACGTCGTCCAGGCGGCGGGCGAAGCGGTGCGCCTTGACGATGCCGATGACGGACTTGCCGACCAGGGAACGGCCGTGGACGGTGACCACGACGCCGTTCTCGCGGTAGAGCCGTCCGATGAGGGGCACCATGGCCTCGGCCAGCGCCAGCTTCGTCGACCACGCGGTGTCGGGCATGTTCTCCTGCCGTTCGCGGTGCCTCGCCCGGCGACGGGGGGATCTCCCTGCTCCGGTGCGGGGACGTGGGTGCTGCACCCGCGGCGGGTGCACCGCGGTCCCGGGACGGTAACGAGCGCCGGCGCCGGCGGGCAACGGTCCCGGGGGCGGCGTGACGAACGACTCACCGGTCCCCGGGAGACGGCAGCGCCCCCGCGCGGCGACCCGTTCGCGGGGCGCCGCGCGGGGGCGGGTGCGCGGTGCGGGGTGCTCAGCGCTGCTGGGCGGCGCCCCAGCCGTGCCAGCGCTCGACCTCCACCAGCGCGCTGACGCGGGCGCGGTCGCGGGTGGCGTAGTCGCTGCCCAAGTAGTGCCGGGAGAGGCGGTCGATGTCCACCAGGTCGGGGTCCTCGCGGAACTCCACGACGCGGCCCTGCACGCTGACGTGGGTGTACCAGTCGTCGCGCGCCAGCGCGGTCAGGGACACCCGCGGGTCCTCGCGCAGGTGTCGCAGGCGCGCGCGGGCGGCGTCGAAGTTCAGCAGGACCCGCCCGTCGTCCTCGAGCAGGTACCAGGTGGCCACGCTGACGGGGTGGCCGTCGGGGTGGATCGTGGCCATCACGGCCGGGTTGGGCTGCGCGAACAGCGCGGCGACGTCCTGGGGCAGGGGGGGTGTGGCCACGGTGGGGCTCCGTCACGTCGGGGGTGCTGCGGTCCCGGCGATGCTACGGCGGTCCCCTCAGGCGGTCTCGCGCCCGCCGCCCTCGCCGGCCGGGGCCGCCGGGCCCGCGGGGGCCGCGCCGTCCTTGCGCTCGACGAGGTAGCTGTGCCCGCCGACGGTGATGCGCTCCCAGTGCGCGTACCCGCTGCGGGCCTCCTCCTCGGTGCGCGGGCCGCGCTGCGGGCCCTCGTCGGCCCCGGAGACCTGGGCCGGGCCGGTGAAGGAGAACACGGCGTCGAGCACCAGGTCGATCCACTTGTTCTTCGAGCGCGGCCGCTGCAGGTGGGCGGGCAGGCCGCGGGTGTCGTCGAAGGGCATGTCGGGTCCTCAGCTCGATCTTTCGCGGGTTAACGGTTCGTGCACTAATCATCGTACGCTGGGGGTGTGACCTCAAGCGCGGACCGGACCGGTGCGACACGTCCCGCAGCGGCGGAGGACCCGCTGGCGCTGGAGCGGCAGGTCTGCTTCGCCCTCGTCGTGGCCGCCCGCAGCGTGCTGGGCGTCTACCGCCCCGTGCTGGAGCCGATGGGCCTGACCCACCCGCAGTACCTCGTCATGCTCGCGCTGTGGGGCCGCGAGCCGATGTCCGTGCGCGAGCTCAGCGAGGCCCTGGCCCTGGACCCGCCCACCCTCTCCCCGCTGCTCAAGCGCCTGGAGGCCGCCGGGCTCGTCCAGCGCGACCGGCTGCCCGAGGACCAGCGCTCCCTGGCCGTCTCCCTCACCGAGCGGGGCCGGCGCCTGCGCGAGCGGGCCGAGCGGGTCCCCGCGCAGGTCGTGCAGCGCCTCGGGGTGGACGTCGCCGAGCTGGAGGCGCTGCGCGACGGCCTCACCCGCGTCATCGCCGCCGCGGGCACCGCGACGGGCACCGCGACGGGTACCGCGGCCGCACCCGCCGCCGACGCCGGCTGACCGCGCCCCCGCCGGGCGGCCGTGGACGCCCGCGGGAGGCCCCGCTACGGTTCCGCGGGACCGTTCGGACCCCCTCTGACAGGAGCCCCGGTGCCCCGCTCCGGCCACATCGGCGTGATGCTGCCCCGCGACCTCGACGCCGCGGGGGTCCTGCCCTTCGCGCGCCGCGCCGACGAGCTCGGGTTCGACGAGCTGTGGGTCGTGGAGGACCTCGGCTTCCGCGGCGGGTTCACCCAGGCCGCGGCCGTGCTCGCCGCCACCTCCCGCCTGCGCGTCGGCATCGGCGTGCTGCCCGCCGGCGCGCGCAACGCCGCCTTCGCCGCGATGGAGGTCGCCACCCTCGCGCAGCTCTTCCCCGGCCGCCTCGACGTCGGCGTCGGCCACGGCATGCCGGCCTGGATGCGCTCGGTGGGGCAGTGGCCCGCCAGCCCGCTGCGGCTGCTCGAGGACCACCTCGACGCCCTGCGGCGCCTGCTGAGCGGCGAGGAGGTCGACACCGGCGAGGACGGGCCGGTGCGGCTGCGCGGGGTGCGCCTGGACCCCGCGTGCGTGCCGGAGCGGGTGCCGCCGCTGCTGGCCGGGGTCCGCGGTCCCCGCTCGCTGGCCGTGGCCGGCCGCGTCGCCGACGGCACGGTCCTGGCCGAGCCCGTCACCCCCGAGTACGCGCGCGCCGCCCTGGAGCAGGTCGCGGCCACCGGCGCGCACCGCGTCGTCGCCTACAACGCCGCCGCCGTGCACGCCGACGGCGCCGCCGCCGTGGCGGCCGTGCGCGCCGGCCTGCAGTGGATCGGTGAACCCGACTGGGCCCCGCACCTGGCGCCGCTGCCGTTCGCGGCGGACCTCGCCGCGCTGCGCCGCGAGGCCGGGACCCCCGAGGAGTTCGCCCGCCGCCTGCCGGAGGAGTGGGTGCGCCGGCTCGCCGTCACCGGGACCCCCGAGCAGGCCCGCGCCCGCCTGGAGGAGCTGTTCGCCGCCGGCGTCACCAGCGCCGTGCTCATCCCCGCCGGCGAGCCGGTCCAGGCGCTGGAGGACCTCGCCGCCGTGCTGTGAGGCCCGGCCGCCAGAACCCGACCGCCGGAACCCGACCGCCGGAACCCGGTCGTCGGAAACCGGCCCGTGAAACCCGACCCCGGAAACTCGACCCCCGGAACCCGGCCGCTGAAACCCGACCCCTGGAACCCGGCCGCCGGGATCTGACGCCGCTCGGGGCGGGGCGGGGCGGGAGAAAATCCCGCGATGACCGGGGAGCGTGCCGCTAGCGTTCCGGTCGCACGTTCGGGGGGACGTGCGCGCCGCGCGGCGGGGGGTCGCGCGGCACCACCGGAGGGGGACCGATGAAGACCGAGGGATCCACGCTGCCCGCACGCACCCGCCGCACCGCGGCCGGGGGGACGGCGGGGGCGGTGGAGCAGGGGGCCACCAGGCGCGGGCTGTTCCGCTGGGGGGCGGTGCTCGGCGGCGGGACGCTGCTGACCGCCTGCGGGACGCAGCGCGCACCGGCGGCGCCGGCCGCGCAGGAGCGCCCCGAGCGGATCAGCGACCCGGACGAGGCGCTGGAGCTGCTGCGCAGGGGGAACGAGCGGTTCGCCGCGGCTCCCGAGCGGCACAGCGCCCACACCGCGGCGCACCGGGTGCGGATCGCCTCGGGGCAGCACCCGTTCGCGATCGTGCTCTCGTGCGCCGACTCGCGCGTGCCGCCGGAACTGGTGTTCGACCAGGACCTGGGGGACCTGTTCGTGGTGCGCACCGCCGGCCAGGTGGTCGCGCCGCCCGTCCTGGGCAGCATCCAGTACGGCGTGGAGCACCTGCACGTGCCGCTGCTCGTGGTGCTCGGCCACGAGGGGTGCGGTGCGGTGAGCGCGACCCTGGAGGCCCTGCAGCAGGGGGCCGGCCCGTCCGGGACCGCGATCGACTCCCTCGTGGACGCCATCCGGCCCGCCGCGCAGCGCGCGCTGGCCGGCGCCGACGAGGCGCACCGCCTCGGCGAGGCGGTGCGCCTGAACGTGCTCGACGGCGTCTCGGCCCTGGCCGCGGACCCGGTGCTCGCCGAGGCCGTGCACGCCGGGCGCCTGCGCGTGGTGGGGGCCACCTACGACCTGCAGGACGGCGAGGTCGCCTTCCTCTGAGCCGCCCGTCCCGCTCGCCCGCCCCGCTCGCCCGCCCGTCGCCGCCGTCCCGGCCCGTCCCCGCCCGTCCCGGCGCCGCGGGGGCCGCCGGGGCGCGGGGCGTGGAGACTGGGCCGCGCACCACCGGCGGCGCGGGACGGAGGGCGAGGGTGAGCGGGGACGGCATCGTCGACGGCGTGTTCTTCACGCGCCCGCCCGCGCTGCCGCGCGGGCGGCACGACCTGCCCGCGGAGCGGGTGGTGGCCGCGCAGCGCGAGCGCATGATGATCGCCGCCACCGAGCTGATGGCCGGGGGCGGTCACCGCGGGGCGAGCGTGCGGGACATCTGCGCGCGGGCCTCGGTGTCGCGGGCGGCGTTCTACGAGTGCTTCACCGACAAGGACGACTGCATCGGCGCCGCCTACGACCGCTTCATCGCCGTCGTGGGCGCGGCCCTGCGGCGCGGGGACCCCCGCGCCGCCGACTGGCCCTCCTTCGTGGCGGGTTTCGTCGAGGCGTACCTGGCGACCCTGCAGCGGGACCCGGTGAGCGCCTTCGCGTTCACGGTGGAGATGGACGCGCTGGGCCGCCCCGCGCGCCGCCGCCGCCGCGAGGCGGTCACCGGCCTGGCGCGCCTGCTGCGCGACGAGCGCGAGCGCTGGTCGCCCGGCAGCGGCGCCGCCGTGCCGCTGGGGCCCTACGTGGCCGCCCTGTACGCCGCGCGGCAGGCCGTGGCCGACGCCCTCGACGAGGACGCGCCGGACCTGATGGTGCTGCTGCCGGAGCTGGCCGGGTGGCTGCCGCGCGTGGCGGGGGACGCGGCGGGGGGCGGTGGGCGCCGCCGTCCGGGCGGGGCTGCTTGACCGCGCCCGGGGGCGGGCGCATCATCGGCGTAACCAGTGTTACGCCGTCGGGCGTGGCCGGCCGGTCGACGCGGGACGAGCCGCTGCGGCTGCGCGGACGCGGCCGGCGGCACCGAACGAGGAGCAGCCGATGACGCCTGCCGACGCTTCCACGACGTCGCGCGCCACCGCCCCCACCGCGCCCACCGACGCGCCCGCGGCGGGTCTGCTGCGCAGCGTCGCCGTCCCGCCGGCGGTACCGCCGGCGGCCTCGGGCAACCTCAGCGACCTCGTCCTGGACTGGGAGCGCGAGGACCCCTCGGCGGTGTGCGTGAGCCGCCGGGACGCCACCGGCGCGTGGGTGGACGTCTCCGTCGCGGAGTTCGCCGCCGCGGCGCGCGCGGTGGCGAAGGGGCTGATCGCCGCCGGGGTGCGCCCGGGCGACCGGGTGGGGCTGATGTCGCGCACCCGCTACGAGTGGACCGTCGTGGACGCCGCGTGCTGGTTCGCCGGCGCCGTCGTCGTCCCCGTGTACGACACCTCCTCGCCCGAGCAGGTGCAGTGGATCCTCTCCGACTCCGGCGCGGTGGCGTGCGTGGTGGAGAACACCGAGCACACCGCGCTGCTGGCCGGGGTGCGCGATCAGGTGCCCTCGCTGCGCGAGACGTGGAGCATCGAGGACGGCGGCCTGGAGGTCCTGGCGGCCGCCGGCGCCGGCGTGGGCGAGGAGGCCCTGGAGGCCGCCCGCACCGCCGCCGGGCCCTCGAGCACCGCCACGATCGTCTACACCTCCGGTTCCACCGGCCGCCCCAAGGGCTGCGTGCTCACCCACGCGAACTTCGTCGACCTGGTCCGCAACGCGCACGCCGTGATGCCGGACATGCTCGACGAACCGGGCGCCTCCACGCTGCTGTTCATCCCGCTGGCGCACGTGCTGGCGCGGTTCGTGGAGGTGCTGTGCCTGTCGACGCGGGTGCGGATGGGTTTCGCCCCCGACACCCGTGAACTGGTCGCGGACCTGCAGGCGTTCCGGCCCACGTTCGTCCTGGCCGTGCCGCGGGTGTTCCAGAAGGTCCACGACGCCGCGCGGGACAAGGCCGCCGCCGGCGGGAAGCTCAAGGCGGGCATCTTCGCGCGCGCCGAGGCGACCGCGGTGGCGTACTCGCGCGCGCTGGACGCCGGCGGCCCCGGGCGGCGGCTGCGCGCGCAGCACGCGGTGTTCGACCACCTCGTGTACTCCAAGCTGCGCACCACCCTGGGCGGGCGCCTGACCCGCGCGGTCTCCGGCGGGGCCTCGCTGGGCGAGCACCTGAACCACTTCTTCCGCGGCGCCGGGCTGACGGTGTTCGAGGGGTACGGGCTGACCGAGACAGCCGCGCCGGCGTGCGTGAACCGCCCCGGCGACCAGCACGTCGGCAGCGTCGGCCTGCCGCTGCCGGGCACCGAGGTCGCCATCGCCGAGGACGGCGAGATCCTGGTGCGCGGCATCGGGGTGTTCTCCGGGTACCTCAACCGCCCCGAGGAGACCGCGGCGGCGTTCCGCGACGGCTGGTTCCGCACCGGCGACCTCGGCGCCCTGGACGCGGCGGGGAACCTCACCATCACCGGGCGCGCCAAGGAGATCATCGTCACCGCGGCCGGCAAGAACGTCGCCCCCGCGCCGCTGGAGGACCGCCTGCGCACCCACCCGCTGGTCTCGCAGGCCGTCGTCGTGGGCGACGGGCAGGCGTACGTGGCGTGCCTGCTCACCCTCGACGAGCAGGCGCTGGCGACGTGGTGCCGGCTGCACGGCCGCGACGGCCTGGACGTCGCCGCCGCCCGGCGCGACCCGGCGGTGCTGGCCGAGCTGCAGGGCGCGGTCGACGCCGCGAACTCCTCCGTCAGCCGGGCGGAGTCGATCCGCCGGTTCCGCGTGCTGGCCGAGGACTTCAGCGCCGGCAACGGGTGCCTGACGCCCAGCCTGAAGGTGCGCCGCGCCGAGGTCCTGCGCACCTTCGCCGCCGACGTCGAGGCCGTCTACTCCTGAGGGCGCTCCCGGTCTGGGCGCACGAGGACGAGGGTGGTGTCGTCCCCGGCGCCGCCGGGCACGGCCGTCAGCAGGTGGTCCGCCAGCGCGGACATGCCCTCCTCCCGGCGCAGGTGCGCGGCCGCGGCGGTGGCCGCGCGCGCCAGCGTGGCGGTGGTCTCCGCCAGCCCGCTCTCGCGGCGCTCCACGAGGCCGTCGCTGTAGAGCAGCAGCAGCGCGTCCGCGGGCAGCGGCAGGCGCACCGTCTCGGCGTCCAGGCCGGTGGTGGGGCCGAACCCCAGCCCGAGCATCGGGCGCGGGGG
>NZ_JBJLSG010000142.1:0-13351 GCF_050871925.1 Kineococcus gurbantunggutensis | reverse complement strand
CCCCGCCCCCGATCCCGCCCCCGTCCCCGTCCCCACCTCCGCCTCCTCCCGTGATCAAGGAAGTTGCCACTTCCTTGATCGCGGAAGGGCGGGGGGGACCGGCGCGCCCCCGCCCGCGGGGCGGGCCGGGCGCTAGCCTCGGGGCGTGACGAGCGCGACGGGCAGCAGCACCACCTACGTGGTGGTCGACGGGGAGAACATCGACGCCACCCTGGGCGCCTCGATCCTCGAGGGCCGCCCCGCCCCCGAGCAGCGCCCCCGCTGGGAGCGCCTGCTCGACTTCGCCCGCACCACCCACCAGCAGCCCGCCAAGGGCCTGTTCTTCCTCAACGCCACCTCCGGCTACCTGCCGATGTCGTTCGTGCAGGCGCTGCTGGCGCTGGGCTACCAGCCCATCCCGCTGTCCGGCGGCCCCGGCGAGAAGGTCGTCGACATCGGCATCCAGCGCACCCTGGAGGCCCTGGTCGGCCGCGAGGGCGACGTGCTGCTGGCCAGCCACGACGGCGACTTCCTGCCCCAGGTGGACGCCCTGCTCGACGGCACCCGCCGCGTGGGCCTCTTCGCCTTCCGCGAGTTCGTCAACAACCAGTACGCCGCCCTGACCGACCGCGGCCTGCGCGTGTACGACCTCGAGGACGACGTGCGCGCCTTCAACGTCGTCCTGCCGCGCGTGCGGATCATCCCGTTGGCCGACTTCGACCCGCTGCGCTACCTGTAGGCGCCCGCGCCGCTCTTGCCGTTCCGGCACGAACGCTCGACCCCGCGGCACCCCTCGGGCGACCTTCTGCGCGGAGGTGGTCCACGTGGACGAGAAGGTCGTGGAGAGCACCGGGGGACGCGGCGTCCCGCAGGTGCTGGACGTGGTGGTCGTCGGCGGAGGTCCCGCCGGCCTGAGCGGAGCGGTGGCGCTGGCGCGCTCGCTGCGCAGCGTCGTCGTCGTCGACGCCGGCCGGCCGCGCAACGCCGCCGCGGACGGGGCGCACAACTACCTCAGCCGCGACGGGGTCCCCCCGCGCGAGCTGCTGGCGCTGGGCCGGCGCGAGCTCGCCGGCTACGGCGGCACCGTCCTGGACGGCGAGGTCGTCGCCGCGAGCCGGCTGCCCGGGGACGGCCCGGAGCGCTTCGAGGTGGTCCTGGCCGACGGGCGGGTGCTGCGCTCGCGGGCGCTGCTGGTGACCGCCGGCGCGCGCGACGAGCTGCCCGACGTGCCGGGGCTGCGCGAGCAGTGGGGCCGCGGCGTCGTGCACTGCCCGTACTGCCACGGCTGGGAGGTGCGCGGGCGGGCGATCGCCGTGCTCGCCACCAGCCCGCTGTCCTTCCACCAGACGCTCGTGTGGCGCCAGCTCAGCGACGACGTCACCGTCGTCCTGCACGGCGCCGAGCCCTCCCCGGAGCAGTGGGAGCAGTTCGCCGCGCGCGGCGTCGCCGTCGTCGACGGCCCCGCCGCCGGCCTGCGGGTGCAGGACGGCGCGCTCACCGGCGTGCGGCTGGCCGGCGGCCACGTCGTGCCGGCCCGGGCCCTGGCCGTCGCCTCGCGCCCGGTGGTGCGCGCGGGGTTCCTCGCCGGCCTGGGCCTGCAGCCGGTGGACGTGGAGGTGATGGGCCACGTCGTGGGCACCGCGCTGCCCGCCGGGCCCGCCGGGGCCACCGACGTGCCGGGGCTGCGGGTGGCGGGCAACGTCACCGACCCGGTGGCGCAGGTCGGCTCCTCCGCCGCGGCCGGCGTCACCGCCGGCGCGGCCCTGAACGCCGACCTCATCGCCGAGGACACCGCGCGCGCCGTCGCCGCGCGCCGCGCCCGGGACTCCTCGCCCGCCGCGGTGTTCGCCCCGCGCTCGGAGGCGGCGGTGGCGGCGCGGGTCCTGGGCGCGCGGGCCCACGGGCTCCGCGCCTAGGAGCGCTTGCGCGCCCGGGACCGTCGCGGCGAACCCCTCCCGCCCGCGCCGCGCGACGCCTACGGTGGTGCCCGTGCGGTGGTGCACCGGGCGAGAGGGCCGAGCCGGCACGCCGGCGACGCCGCTCCGGGGTTCCCCCGGGGGCAGCACGACGACCACGGCAGGGCGCCGCAGGGACCCGGCTGCGCTGCGCGCAGCAGCGTCCCCGCACGACGGGACGGGTCGCCCGGCACCACCGCACCCCCGTCCCGCGGCGCCCACCGCCGTGCCCGCCGGCCCGGCCACCGCCCCGCGCCCGGGCGGTGGGCGGTGAGCGCCGCGGTCGCCGCCGCCCTCGCCGCCGCGTTCCTCGAGGCGCCCTGGCGGGCGGAGGAGCTGGCCGCCGCGGGCCGGCGCGCGCTGGGCCTGCGCCGCGCCGCGTGGCTGGAGCGCCTGGCCGCCGACGTCGTCGAGCGGCACCCGCACCCGCCGTGCGACGCCCCGCGCGCGTTCACCGCCCTGCTGGCCGCGCACGCGGAGCTGCGGGCGGCCTCGGCCGCGGCGCACCGGCGCGGGCACCCGCTGCGGGTGCGGCACCTGGCGGCGGTGCCGGCGCGGATGGGCCGGGCCCGCTGGCCGGTGCCGGCCCTGGACGGCGCGGCGGACCTGGCCGCCCTGCTGGGCGTGGGCGCGGGGGAGCTGGAGTGGTTCGCGGACCCGCGCGGCTGGCAGCGCCGCGCGGAGGGCGCCGCGCTGCACCACTACCGCTGCGCGTGGGTGGCCAAGCGCGGCGCCCCGCGGCTGCTGGAGGCGCCCAAGCCGCGCCTGCGCGAGCTGCAGCGCCGGCTGCTGCGCGAGGTCCTCGACGCGGTGCCCGCCACGCCGGTGGCGCACGGGTTCGTGCCCGGCCGCTCCGCGGTCACCGGCGCGCGCGAGCACTGCGGCGCGGACGTCGTGGTGCACGTGGACCTCACGGCGTTCTTCGCCTCGGTGGGCGCCGCGCGCGTCTACCGGGCGTTCCGCTCCCTGGGCTACCCCGAGGCCGTGGCGCACCTGCTCACCGGGCTGACCACGCACGCCGCGCCCGCGCGCGAGCTGCGCGCGATGCCCCCCGGCGGCGACCCCGACGAGCGGTTCGCGCTGCGGCAGCGGCTGTCCGCCGCGCACCTGCCGCAGGGGGCGCCGACCTCGCCGGCGCTGGCGAACCTCTGCGCGCGCTCCCTGGACCGGCGCCTGGCCGGCCTGGCCGACGCGCTGGGGGCGAGCGTGACCCGCTACGCCGACGACGTGACCTTCAGCGGCGGTCCCGCGCTGGCCGCGGGGGCGCAGCGGCTGGTGCGCTGCGTGGGCCGCCTCGCCGCCGAGGAGGGCTTCGCGCTGAACCCGGCCAAGACGACGGTGCGCGGGCGCGCCGAGCGCCAGCTCGTCACCGGCGTCGTCGTCAACGAGCGCCCGAACCCGGTGCGCGCGGAGGTGGACCGGCTCAGGGCGGTGCTGCACCGCTGCGCCGTGCACGGGCCGGCGTCGGTGCGGGCGCCCGGCGGGGTGGACCTGCGCGCCCACCTCGCCGGCCGCCTCGGCTGGGTGGAGGCCGTCAGCCCTTCGAGGGGGCGGCGGCTGCGGGCTGCGTTCGACGCGATCGCGTGGTGAGCCCCAGGCGGCCGGTGCGGTGCGCCCAGCGCTCGAAGACGACGGTGCACAGCGGCGGCACGCTCGCGGCCAGCGCCAGCACGACCGTGCCGGGGCGCCAGCGCAGCGCCCTGGCGGCCCAGGCGGTGGAGAGCAGGTAGACGACGAACGCGGCGCCGTGGACCGGCCCCGCGATCGGCACCCCGCCCTCGTGCGGCGTCTCCACCTCCAGGACGTACTTGAGGAACATGGCGATCAGGAGCAGCGTCCACGACACCGCCTCCACGAACGCGACGACGCGGAACCAGCGGGCGGCGGCGGGCACGGTGTCCTCCTGCGGGGCGGTGCGGTGGGGGTCCTCCGAAGTCTGACGCGCCGCGGGCGGGGCCGGTGCCGCCGCGGGGCGTGTCCTCGGCCACACCCGCCGCACCCGCCCGCCCGCCGCACCCGCCCGCTCGCCCCGTCGGCGGCGGCGCGGGTGCGCGACCCCCGGGCGCTGCCTAGCGTGGGGGCGTGACGGACCTGCCGCTGACGCCCGAGAGCACCACGCCCGCCGCCCGGGCCCGCATCGGCCTGTGGGGCGGCGCCCCCTGGGCCGACCCCGCCCGCCGCGGGGAGGCCCGCGAGGCCGCCCGCGAGGTCGAGGCCCTGGGCTACTCCCGCATCTGGCTCTCCGGCGGCTTCGAGCCCGGCCTGCACCCGGTGTTCGGCGAGCTGCTCGACGCCACCGAGGAGATCGGCGTGGCCAGCGGCATCGTCAGCGTCTACGCCGCCACCGCGCAGGAGTGCGCCGACGGCTTCGCCGCCCTGGAGGAGCGCCACCCCGGCCGCTTCCTGCTGGGGCTGGGCAACAGCCACGCCGTGATCGTGGAGGGTTCCGGGCAGGACTACTCCAAGCCCTACTCGCGCACCGTGGAGCACCTCGACGCCCTGGACGCCGCCGGGGCCGTGCCGCGCGAGCGCCGCGCCCTGGCCGCGCTGGGCCCGCGGATGCTGCGCCTGGCGCGCGAGCGCTCCCTGGGCGCCCACCCGTACTTCACCACCCCGGCGCACACCTCCTCCGCGCGCGAGGTGCTCGGCGCGGGCGTCCTGCTGGCCCCGGAGGTCGCCGTGGTGCTGGAGGAGGACCCGGTGCGCGCCCGCGAGATCGCCCGCCGCTACGCCACCGGCTACCTCGCCCTGCCCAACTACACCAACAACCTGCGCCGTTTCGGCTACGGCGACGAGGACTTCGCCGACGGCGGCAGCGACCGCCTGGTCGACGAGCTGATCCCCTGGGGCGCCACCGCCACCGTCGTCGCCGGGATCGCCCGGCACGTGGACGCCGGCGCCGACGAGGTCGCCGTGCAGGTGCTCACCGCCTCCGGGCAGGACTTCCCGCTGCGCGAGTGGGGCGAGCTGGGCCGCGCGCTCATCGGCTGAGGCGCCCGGCGCGCGGCCGCCGCTCAGTCGTGGGTGGCGGTCTCGTGCCCGCCGTGCCCGACGGGCTCGAGCTGGAACGTGGCGTGCTCGACGGCGACGGGGAAGTGCTCGGCCACGCACGCCTGCAGCTGGTCCAGGATCTCCGGGGCGTGCCCGTCGCGGAAGCAGGTGTCGTCCAGCACGACGTGCGCGGACAGCACCGGCAGCCCGGAGGTGATCTGGCTGGCGTGCAGGTCGTGCACGGCCCGCACGTGCGGCAGCTCCAGCAGGTGCCGGCGCACGTCGTCCAGGTCCAGGCCCGGCGGGACGGCCTCCAGCAGCACGCCGGTGGTCTCGCGCAGCAGCTTCAGCGTGCGCGGCACGATGAGCACGCCGATGAGGATCGAGACCACCGCGTCGGCGCGGGCCCAGCCGGTGAGGGCGATCACCGCCGCCGCCACGAGCACGGCCACCGAGCCCAGGGCGTCGTTGACGACCTCCAGCACCGCCGCGCGCACGTTGACGTTGCCCGCGCCCTCCCCGCGCAGCAGCAGCGCCAGCGCGGCGAGGTTGCCCAGCAGGCCCAGCGCGCCGAAGACGAGCATCGCGGTGGAGGACACCTGCGGCGGCTCCAGCAGCCGCCGCACCCCCTCCACGAGCACGAACCCGCCCACCGCCAGCAGCGCGGCGGCCTGGGCGGTGGCCGCCAGGACCTCCGCGCGCCGGTAGCCCCAGGTGCGCCGGGGGGTGGCCGGCCGCGCGGCCAGGGTCGCGGCGATCAGCGCGATGACCAGGCCGGCGACGTCGGTGAGCACGTGCCCGGCGTCCGCGAGCAGCGCCAGGCTGCCCGACACCCACGCGCCCACCGCCTCGGCGACCAGCACCGACGCGGTGATCGCCAGCGCCCCCGCCAGCCGCCGCCGGTCCTGCCCGCCGTGCCCGTGGCCGTGCCCGTGGCCGTGCCCGTGGCCGTGGCCCGCGCTCACGGGGTGCCCCCGCGGGCGCCGGCGTCCGCGCACAGCGCCTCCTCGGCGGCCAGCACCACGCCCACGAGGTCGTCCAGGGCGTGCCGCAGCCGGGGGTCGGCCAGCTCGTAGCGCACCCGCCGGCCCTCGGGCTCGGTGACGACCAGCCCGCAGCCGCGCAGGCACGCCAGGTGGTTGGACAGGCTCTGCCGCGAGACGCCGAGGGCCTCGGCGAGCTCGGCGGGGTAGCCGGGGGCCTCGCGCAGCGCCAGCAGCAGCCGGGCCCGGGTGGGGTCGGACAGCGCGTGGCCGAAGCGCGCCAGGACGCCGGCGGGAGTGCTGCTCACCCCTGGACGGTACATCAGCGCGTGTACCGAAGGGGCCACCGCGGGGCCCGGGAGCGGGCCCCGTGCGGTTGCCGCACCCGCACCGCCTCCGTAGCGTCGGCGGCGCGCCGGGCGTCCGGTGCACGGACGGGGGGACGCCGCGGTGGGACTGCTCGACCCGGAGTCGCTGATCTCCTCCTTCGGCGCGATCGGCGTCTTCGCCGTGCTGTTCGCCGAGACGGGCCTGCTCATCGGCTTCTTCCTGCCCGGCGACTCCCTGCTGTTCACCGCCGGCCTGCTGGCGGCGACCCCGGTCGCCTCCGCCGCCCACCTGCCGCTGGAGCAGGTGCTGGTGGCCGCGCCCGCCGGGGCGCTGCTGGGCGCCCAGGTCGGCTACCTCATCGGCCGGCGCGCCGGCCCCGCCCTGCTCGAGCGCCCCGAGCACCCCCGCCGCTACGCCGGGGTGCAGCGCGCCCGCGGCGTGCTGGAGAAGTACGGCTACGGCAGGGCCGTCGTGCTCGGGCGCTTCATCCCGGTGGTGCGCACCCTGATGAACCCCCTGGCCGGCACCCTGGGCATGCCCGCGCCCGCGTTCACCCTGTGGCAGGTCGTCGGGGGACTGGTGTGGTCGCTGGGCATCGTCCTCGCCGGGTACCTGCTCGGCAGCCGCGTCCCCGGGCTGGAGCGGTACCTGCTGCCCTTCGTCGCCGTCGTCGTGGTGGCCTCCCTGGTGCCGGTGGCCGTGCAGGTGCTGCGCTCCGGCCGGCGCCGCTGAGCCCCCGCCGCTGAGCCCCGCCCCGGTCGCCCCGGGGGAGCGGCCCGGCGCTCAGGTCAGCAGGTCCGCCTGCTCGTCGAGCTCGTCGGGCGACAGGGCCGGCCTGCCCCCGGCCCGCCGCACCGTCGAGCCCGCCGCGGCCGTCGCCCACCGCACGGCCCGCTCGACCTCCTCCCCGCGCAGCAGCGCCACCGTCAGCGCCGCCGTGAAGGAGTCCCCGCCGCCGGTGGGGTCCACGACCTCCACCGCGGTCAGCGGCACCAGCTCGCCGCCGCCCTCCCACGCCACCGCGTTGCCCGCGGCGCCGGCCTCCAGCACCACCAGGCGCGGGCCGCGCCCGACCAGCTCGCGCGCCGCGGCGAGCACCGCGTCCGCGCCCCGCAGCGCCCGGCCGCAGAACAGCTCCGCCTCGTGCGCGTCGGCGCGCAGCACGGTCGCCGCGCCGAGCACCTCCTCGCGCACCGCCGCGTCCTCCGGGGCCCCGTCGACCACGACGAAGCGCCCGGCCCCCCGCGCGATCTGCAGCGCCTCCGAGACCGCCCCGGCGGGCTGCTGCAGCTGCACCAGCACGGCGGCGGAGCGGCGCAGCAGCCCGGTGGCGGCCCGCACGTCCGCGGCGGTCAGCAGCACCTCCTCGGGCACGTCCTCCAGCAGCCGGCGCTCGCCGCCGGCGACGACGTCCACGAGCAGCGCCGTCCTGGCCCCCTCCCGGCGCACCACGCAGCGCACGTCCACGCCGTCGCGCCGGGCCTGCGCCAGGACCTCCTCCCCGGCGGCGTCGTCGCCGACGACGCCCACGAGCGCGGCCGACGTGCCCAGCTGCGCCGCGGCCACCGCCTGGTTGGCGCCCTTGCCGCCGAGCACCTCGCGCCGCTCGCGCACGGCGGCGGACCCGCCGGCGCCGGGCACCGCGTCCACGCGCAGCACCAGGTCGCGCCCGACCTGCCCCACGACGGCCACGACGCCCTCGACGACCCCGGTGGTGGCTCGCGCTGCGCTCACGCGCCGAGCGTCGCAGCGCCCGCCGCCGCGCGCACGCCGTGATCGCGCCGCCCCGTCAGCGCTCCTGCGCACCGTCCTCGCGCGGGGCCTGCCGGCACAGGCAGAACGGGTGCCCGGCGGGGTCGGCGTACACGCGGAAGCCGAGGTGGTCGCGGCCGGCGTCGAGGACGGTGGCCCCCAGCGCCAGGGCCCGCGCCTCGGGCTCGGCGTAGTCGTCGACGTCGAGGTCCAGGTGCAGCTGCTGGTGCACCCCGCCCGCCGGCCACGTGGGGCGCGGCATCCCCGGCGCGCGCTGGAAGCCCAGCGCGGTGCCGCCGTCGCCGCGCACGCTCACCCAGTCGTCGGAGGTGTCCTGCGGGTCCAGCCGCCAGCCCAGCAGCTGCGCGTAGAACTCCGCCAGCGCCCGCGGGTCGGGGGCGTCCAGCACCACCATGCCCAGCCGCACCGCCGGGCCCCGCGCCGCGGCGCCCGCCGCACCCGCACCGCTCACCGCGTCGTCCCCGTTCACCGCGTCCTCCCCGTCCCGTCCTCGTCCCGGTCCCCGCGCGCCCGTCAGTCGCCGTCGGCGAGCACGAAGGGGTGCACCTGCGCGGCGCCGGCGCGGCGCAGCTCGCGCGCGGCCAGCGCCAGCGTCCACCCGCTGCGGGCGCGGTCGTCGACGAGCAGCACGGTGCGCCCCTCCACCGCCGCGGCCGCCTGCGCGGGCAGCCGGAACCGGCCGGCGACGGCCGCGAGGCGGTGGGCGGAGTTGACGTCGGAGGGCGTGGGCCCGGCGCCGTCGCGCAGCTCGAACGTCGCCAGCAGCGGCAGGCCGGTGTACCGGGCCAGGCCCTCGGCCAGGTGCGCCACCAGCAGCGGCCGCGACGCCGAGCACATCGCCACGACCCCGTCCAGGCCCAGCTCGCGCGCCCAGTCGTCCAGCACGGCGGCGGCCGCGCGCCGCAGCGGCACCGGGGTCTCCCGGTCCGCGGCGCCGGGGGCGAACAGCTCGCGCACCGCCGCGCCCCACCCCAGGTCCGTGGTGCGCGCCACGGCGCGCCCCTCGCCAGCGCGCTCGGCGGGCGCGATCTTCCCCGACAGCGGCACACCCAGCGAGGCCAGGCCGGTGGGCCAGACCTTCTTCGGCTCCAGCGGCACCCCCGGGCGCGACAGGTCGTCCCCGGCGCGGCGCACCGCGTCCTCGTCGACCTCGCGCGGGACGTCGAAGCCGCCGCAGTTGTCGCAGCGCCCGCACGGGGCGGCCTCGGGGTCGTCCAGCGCCCGGCGCAGGAACTCCAGCCGGCACCCGTCGGTGGACTGGTAGTCCAGCATCGCCTGCTGCTCCTCGGCGCGGGTGGCGGCCACGCGCGCGTACCGCTCGGCGTCGTAGCGCCACTCGCGGCCGGTGGCCTCCCAGCCGCCGCGCACCCGGCGCACCGCGCCGTCCACGTCGAGGACCTTGAGCATGACCTCCAGCCGGTTGCGGCGCAGGTCCACCCGCGTCTCCAGCGCCTGCGTGGACAGCGGTGCGCCGGCCTGGGCCAGGGCCGCCAGGGCGGTGCGCACGTCCTGCTCGCCGGGGAAGCCGACCGAGGCGAAGTAGCGCCACACGTCGCGGTCCTCCGCGCCGGGCAGCAGCACCACCGACGCCTCGGCGATGCCGCGCCCGGCGCGCCCGACCTGCTGGTAGTACGCGATGGGCGAGGACGGCGCCCCCAGGTGCACCACGAAGCCCAGGTCGGGCTTGTCGAAGCCCATGCCCAGCGCGCTGGTCGCCACGAGCACCTTGACGCGGTCGTGCACGAGGTCGTCCTCGGCCTGCAGCCGCTCGGCGGGCTCGGTCTGGCCGGTGTAGGCCACGGCCGTGACGCCGTGCGCGCGCAGGTGGTTCGCGACGTCCGCGGCGGCGGAGACGGTGAGCACGTAGACGATGCCCGAGCCGGGCATCCGCGGCAGTTGCTCCACCAGCCAGGCCAGCCGGTGCGCGTGGCTGGGCATCCGCAGCACCGCCAGCCGCAGCGACTCGCGGTCCAGGGAGCCGCGCAGCACCAGGACGTCCTCCAGGGTGCGCGTGCCCGTCACCGACAGCTGCTCGGCGACGTCGGCGGTGACGCGCGCGTTGGCGGTCGCGGTGGTCGCCAGCACGGGGATGCCCTCGGGCAGGTCGGCCAGCAGCGTGCGGATGCGGCGGTAGTCGGGCCGGAAGTCGTGCCCCCAGTCGGAGACGCAGTGCGCCTCGTCGACGACGAGCAGGCCGGTGGTGGCGGCCAGCGGCGGCAGGACCTCGTCGCGGAAGCCGGGGTTGTTCAGCCGCTCGGGGGAGACGAGGAGCACGTCGACGGCGCCGGCGCGCACGTCCTCGTAGACGCGGCCCCAGTCCTCGCCGTTGGTGGAGTTCACCGTCACCGCGCGCACGCCGGCGCGCTGGGCGGCGGCGATCTGGTTGCGCATGAGCGCCAGCAGCGGGGAGACGATCACCGTCGGCCCGGCGCCGCGGGCGCGCAGCAGCGCGGTCGCCACGAAGTACACCGCGGACTTGCCCCAGCCGGTGCGCTGCACGACCAGCGCCCGGCGCCGGTGCGCGACCAGCGCCTCGATCGCGGTCCACTGGTCCTCGCGCAGCCGCGCGGACGCGTCGCCGACGAGGCGGCGCAGCACCTCCTCGGCCTCCTCGCGCAGCGCGGCGGTGCCGGCGGCGTCGAGGACGGCGGGGGCGGCGGGCGGGGCGGTGGCTGGCACGACGGCGATGCTGCCACCCGCCGCCGACAGCACCGCGCGACCGGACCGGGGCTGTGGGCGTCGGGGGCGCCTGAGAGGCTGTGGACATGCGCGTCGACCACGTCGGCTACGCCGCCGGACCCGAGGGCCTGCACGAGACCGCACGCAGGCTCGCGTCCCTGCTCGGCGTGCGCGTGGTGGACGGCGGACCCCACCCCCGCTTCGGGACCCGCAACGTCGTGCTGCCGCTGTCGGGGGGCACCTACGTCGAGGTCGTCGAGGTGCTGGACCACCCGGTCGCGGAGAAGGCCGTCTTCGGCCAGGCCGTGCGCTGCCGATCGGAGGCCGGCGGCGGCTGGTTCACGTGGGCGGTGACCGTGGACGACCTCCCCGCCTACGAGCGCCGCCTGGGGGAGCGGGCCGAGGAGGGCGTGCGCCGCCGGCCCGACGGGGTGGAGCTGCGCTGGCGCCAGATCGGCGCGCCCGGCCTGCGCGAGGACCCCCAGCTGCCGCTGCTCATCGAGTGGGCCGGACCGCCCACCCAGCACCCCTCCGCGATCGCCCTGGCCGGCGGCTCGCGCCTGGCGGGCCTGGCGATCGCCGGCGACCCGCAGCGGGTGCGCGCCTGGATGGGGCTGCCGCCGGAGTTCGTCGCCGGGCGGGTGGCCTTCACGTGGCTGGACCCGGACTCCGCCGGCCAGGCGGGGCTGCGCTCGGTGACCTTCGAGACGTCGCGCGGCGTGGTGCGGCTCTGAGCGCGGTGGTGGACTGGCTGCCCGACTGGGCGCCGTCGCTGACCGCGTCGGCGATCGCCCTGCTGGTCGTCGACCTCGTCGTGCGCCTCACGGCGATCGCCGTGGTCCCGGTGAACCGGCGCCCGAGCTCGGCCCTGGCGTGGCTGCTGGCGATCTTCTTCATCCCCTACGTGGGGGTCCTGGCCTTCCTGCTCATCGGCAACCCGAAGCTGCCGCGGGCGCGGCGCCGCAAGCAGCGCGAGATCAACCAGCTGATCCTCGACTCCACCCGCGGCATGGACCTGGTGAGCACCGACCACCCCTGGCCTCCGTGGCTGGAGGGGATCGTGGAGCTCAACCGCAACCTCGGCTCGATGCCGCTGGTGGGCGGCAACAGCGCGGAGCTGTTCGGGGACTACGACGAGGCGATCCGGGCGATGGCCCGCTCCGTCGACGCGGCCACCTCCTCGGTGCACGTCGAGTTCTACATCATGAGCCTGGACCCGACGAGCGAGCCGTTCTTCGACGCGCTGCGCCGGGCCTCCGCGCGGGGGGTGCGGGTGCGGGTGCTCATCGACCACCTGGGCGCCATCCGCTACCCGCACTACCGCCGCACGGCGCGCTTCCTGGAGGGGGCGGGCATCGAGTGGCACCCCATGCTGCCGGTGCAGCTGCACAGGCTGAAGTACCAGCGCCCCGACCTGCGCAACCACCGCAAGCTGCTCGTGGTCGACGGCGACGTGGCGTGGATCGGCTCGCAGAACGTCCTGGACCGCAGCTACAACAAGCGCGGCAACCTGCGCCGGGGCCTGCAGTGGCAGGACCTCATGGTGCGCCTGGAGGGCCCGATCGTCTCCGGCGTCGACGCGATCTTCACGACCGACTGGTACTCCGAGACGGACGAGCTGCTGGAGACGGAGCGGCCGGAGGTCTCCCCGGACAAGTCGCCCGGCCGCCTGGAGTGCCAGGTCGTGCCCAGCGGGCCGGGCTTCGACGGGGAGAACAACCTCAAGCTTTTCAACGCCCTGCTGTACTCGGCGCAGCGGCGCATCTCGATCACCAGCCCGTACTTCGTGCCGGACGAGTCGATGCTCAACGCGATCACCACGGCCGCCGAGCGCGGCGTGGACGTCGAGCTCTTCGTCTCCGAGCACGGCGACCAGGCGCTGGTGCACTACGCGGAGTGCTCCTACTACGAGAACCTGCTGCGGGCGGGGGTGCGCATCCACCGCTACCCCGCCCCCTACGTCCTGCACGCCAAGCACATGTCCGTCGACGAGGACGTCGCCGTGATCGGCTCCTCCAACATGGACATGCGCTCCTTCCTGCTGGACCTGGAGCTGACGCTCATGGTGTGCGGGCGCTCCTTCGTGCAGGACCTGCGCCGGGTCGAGGACGGCTACCGCGAGCGGTGCACCGAGCTGACGCTGCAGCAGTGGCTGGCGCGCTCGCGCCGGCACGTGATCAAGGAGAACCTCGCCCGGCTGACGTCCGCCCTGCAGTGACCGCGGTGCCCCCCACCGGCCCTGCACGGGCCGACGGGGGGCGATTTGACCGGGTGGTGGGGTGTCGTTAACGTGGTGGTCACACCGCGCGGCGGGGAGGAACGGACGGGGAACCGGCCGGTTCTCGCAGCGGGTGTCACCCCTTCCTGAAAGATCTTCCTCCGGGTGCTTCAGCGCGCCGGGTGGGTGGTCGATGGTGTGGGGGTTGCCCGCTCCGGCTGGCCGGCTCGTCACGGGCACGGCGGTGGCTGGGGTAGGGTGGTGAAGCCGAAAAGCCGAGTGCCGGGGCTGCTTCCGCAAGGGGTGGCCTGGTCTTGTGCGTCCGGTTCTTGAGAACTCAACAGTGTGCCAAGTGTTGATGCCAAACAATCAACCCCGTGGCGTTGTCCTCCTTTTCCGGCGTCCGCCGGGTGGGGGGTGCGTCTCGGATTCCTTTGGTGTTG
>NZ_JBJLSG010000141.1:0-13396 GCF_050871925.1 Kineococcus gurbantunggutensis | reverse complement strand
GGGGGTGGGGCCGCGCCCGCCTTCGGGGCGGGGGTCGCGCCCGCGCGCGTATAACGTGGTGCATTGCTTTAAAGTATCGGGCGCGGGCCCACCGCCCCCCGCCCGCCCGGCGGTGCGCCGGGCGGGCCGGGGAGCGGTGGGGGGAGCGGGCTCAGCGGGGCCGCGGGCTCAGCGGGCCAGCAGGCTGGAGGCCTCCTGGGCGGCCGGCACCTCGCGGTCCAGGTGCGCCAGGTGCGCCGGGACCTGCGCCCCGCGCCGGCGCGTCGCCTGCGCCCACAGCCGCCCGGCGCGGTACGAGGAGCGCACCAGCGGCCCGGCCATGACGCCGGAGAAGCCCAGCCGCTCGGCCTCGGCGGAGAACTCCACGAACCGCTCGGGCTTGACCCAGCGCTCCACCGGGTGGTGCCGCGGGCTGGGCCGCAGGTACTGGGTGATCGTGACGATGTCGCAGCCGGCGCCGCGCAGGTCCGCCAGCGCCTCCACGACCTCCTCGTCGGTCTCGCCCATGCCCAGGATGAGGTTGGACTTCGTCACCAGGCCCGCGGCGCGGCCCTGCGCGATGACGTCCAGGGAGCGCTCGTAGCGGAACGCCGGGCGGATCCGCTTGAAGATGCGCGGCACCGTCTCCACGTTGTGCGCGAAGACCTCCGGGGCGGCGTCGAAGACCTGCTGCAGCAGCTCGGGGCGGCCGTTGAAGTCCGGCACGAGGATCTCCACGCCGGTGCCCTCGTTCAGGGCGTGGGTCTGGCGGATCGTCTCCGCGTACAGCCACGCACCGCCGTCGTCGAGGTCGTCGCGCGCCACCCCGGTGATCGTGGCGTAGCGCAGCCCCATGGTGCGGATGCTCTCCGCCACCCGGCGCGGCTCGTCGCGGTCCAGCGGCGAGGGCTTGCCGGTGTCGATCTGGCAGAAGTCGCAGCGGCGCGTGCACTCCGAGCCGCCGATGAGGAACGTCGCCTCGCGGTCCTCCCAGCACTCGTAGATGTTGGGGCAGCCGGCCTCCTCGCAGACCGTGTGCAGGCCGCCGCTGCGCACCAGGCCCTTCAGCTCGGTGTACTCCGGGCCGGTGCGCGCCCTGGTGCGGATCCACGACGGCTTCCGCTCGATCGGCGTCTCCGCGTTGCGCGCCTCGATGCGCAGCATCCGCCGTCCCTCGGGTGCGATCGTCACGCGCTCAGGGTACGTCCCGCCCCGCACCGCCCGGCGCGCGCCGTGGGCGGGGTCACGGGCGCCAGCCGCCCGGGTCCACCCCGCCGGGCACGTCCGCGCCCGGGTCGTAGGGGATGCGGGTCAGCCGGAAGCTGGCCAGGTCCAGGTGGCTCACCGCGCCGTCCGCCCCGCGCACCGGGCGCAGCACCTCCCCGGCGTAGTACTCGTCCAGCCCGCGCCAGGCCCCTGCGCCCGCCTCGCGCGCGAAGCGCGAGGAGCGCGCCGGCCCCGTCATGCCCGTCAGCTCCAGCGAGCCGTCCGGCCCCGCCCGCAGCAGCAGCGGGGTCGGCCCCCAGTACCAGGGGCCCACCAGCTCCAGCACGTCCGCCCCCACCGCCCGCGGCCGCCACGGGCGCGGCGGCGCCGGCTCGGCGTCGGTGAACGCCGCCAGCAGCCGCACCCCCAGGTCGCCGGGGCCGGTCGTGGAGTTCGTCAGCACCACCACCGCGTCGGAGGTCTCCACGTCCACGCGCAGCAGCGCCACGAACCCCGGCATCGAGCCCGAGTGCCCCGCGAACCGCCGGCCGCCGGCGTTCCACACCTGCAGGCCCAGCCCGTAGCCGGCGCCCCACGCCGCCCCGCGCGCGTCGTCCACGACCTGCGGCTGCCACGCCGCCCGCACCGTCTCGCGGCGCAGCACCCCCGCCCCGTGCGCCACCGCCCCGGCCCAGCGGGCCAGGTCCTGCACCGTCGACCACAGCTGCCCCGCCGGCGCCATCGCGCCCGCGTCGTGCTCCGGCTCGGGCAGCAGCACGTCCGCCCACGGGTGCACCGCGAAGCCCCGCGCGGCCGGCTCCTGCGGGCGCGCGCTCGTGCGGTCCATGCCCAGCGGCCGCAGGAACTGCGCGGCCACCACCTCGTCCCACGCCGCGCCGCGCACGCGCCCCAGCAGCTCGCCCAGCACGCCGTAGCCGACGTTGGAGTAGTGGAAGCGCACCCCCGCGCGGTGCCGCAGCGCCCCGGGCCCCAGCAGCGGCAGCAGCTGCCGCCAGTCCCCGCCCGGCGTGCGCTCCCACCACGGCCCGTCCGTCTCCGCCTGCAGGCCCGAGGCCTGCCCCAGCAGCTGGCCCACCGTCAGCGCGCCCACCCCGTGCGCGCCCAGCTCGGGCAGGTGCCGGCCCAACGGGTCGTCCAGGCCCACCAGCTCGTCCTCCACGCAGCGCAGCACCCCGGCGGCCACGAACGTCTTGGTGATCGAGCCGATGCGGTACTGCGTGCCCGCCGTCGCCGGCTCGGCGCCCAGCGGGTCCACCACCGCGGTGCCCGCCGCGCCGGACCACACCAGCCGACCGCCGCGCACCACGCCCGCCACCACCGAGGGCAGGCGGTGCCGCGCCTGCGCGCCGGCGAGCAGGTGGTCCAGGGCGCGGGCGGTGGACGGCAGCACGGGCAGCGCGGACGCGGCGGCGGGCGGGTCGGCGGGGGAGCTGGTCACGCGACGACCCTGCCAGAGCGCGGTCGGCCGGCGCCGGGCAGGATCGGCGTCGTGGACCTGCGCATCTTCACCGAACCCCAGCAAGGCGCCAGCTACGAGACCCTGCGCCGCGTCGCCGTCGCCTCCGAGGAGGCCGGCTACGACGCCTTCTTCCGCTCCGACCACTACCTGACGATGGGCGGCAGCGGCCTGCCCGGCCCCACCGACGCCTGGACCACCCTGGCCGCCCTGGCCCGCGACACCTCCCGGGTGCGCCTGGGCACCCTGGTCACCTCCGCGACCTTCCGCCACCCCGGCGTCCTGGCGATCCAGGTCGCCCAGGTCGACGAGATGTCCGGCGGCCGCGTCGAGCTCGGCCTGGGCACCGGCTGGTACGAGGAGGAGCACGCCGCCTACGGCATCCCGTTCCCGCCGCTGAAGGAGCGCTTCGACCGCTTCGCCGAGCAGCTGGAGGTCGTCACCGGCCTGTGGCGCACCCCCGTCGGCGAGACGTTCGACTACACCGGCGAGCACTACCGGCTCGAGGGCTCCCCGGCGCTGCCCAAGCCCGTCCAGGCCAAGGTGCCGATCATCGTCGGCGGCGGCGGCAAGCGGCGCACCCCCGCCCTGGCCGCCCAGCACGCCGACGAGTTCAACCTGCCCTTCGCCGAGCTGGACGACACCCGCGCCGCCGTGCAGCGCGTGCGCGAGGCCTGCGAGGCGCGCGGCCGCGACGCCGGCGAGATCACCTTCTCCGCCGCGCTGGTGCTGTGCTGCGGCCGCGACGAGGCCGAGGTCGTGCGCCGGGCGCAGGCCATCGGCCGCGAGCCCGCCGAGCTGCGCGAGCACGGCCTGGCCGGCACGCCCGCCGAGGTCGTCGACACCATCGGCCGCTACGCGCAGGTGGGCATCACCCGCTTCTACCTGCAGGTCATGGACCTGTCCGACCTGGAGCACCTGGACCTGGTGGCCCAGGAGGTCCGCCCGCAGCTGTGAACCGCGGCGGCGGGGCCGGCCGGGTCAGCCGGCCAGCCCCGCCGCCGGCAGCAGCTCCTCCACGACGGCCGCCGCCTCCAGCACGCCCACGCGCCGGCCCGAGGCCGACGACAGGCTCGCCACGCCCGCGTCGGGCAGCCCGCACGGCACGATCGACCCGAAGCCGCGCAGGTCGGTGTCGCAGTTCAGCGCGAAGCCGTGCATCGTCACCCCGCGCGCCACGCGCACCCCGATCGCGGCGACCTTCGCCTCGCACCGCCCGCCCGGCACCGCCGGGGCGTGCGTGGCCACCCACACGCCGGTGCGCTCGGGCACCCGGAACGCCTCCACGCCGAAGCGCGCCGCCACGTCGATCAGCAGCTGCTCCACGCGGCGCACGTACCCCACCACGTCCATCGGCGAGCGCAGCCGCACCAGCGGGTAGCCGACCAGCTGCCCCGGCCCGTGCCAGGTGATGCGGCCCCCGCGGTCCACGTCGACCACCGGGGTGCCGTCCACCGGCCGCTCCCAGGAGTTCGTGCGCTTGCCGGCGGTGTACACCGGCTCGTGCTCCAGCAGCAGCACCGTGTCGCCGCGCTCGCCGCCGGCGACCTGCGCGTGCAGGGCGCGCTGGCGCTCCCACGCCGCGCCGTACTCCACCAGCGCCTCGCCCAGGTCCCAGCGGCTCACCGCCGGAGCGTCCGCCCGCACCGTCGTCACGCGGGCAGCCTACGTCCGCGCCCGCGCGCGCCCGGCGCGCCTCAGGACGGCAGCCGGCGCGGCTCCAGGCGCGTCTCGACGACCTCGCCGCCCTCGCGGCGCACCACGTACGCCCCCTTGCCGTCGACCTCGGCCACCGCCTCGACGAGCTCGGTGCCGGCGTACACCAGCCCCACCCCGTCGTCGGTGCAGTGCGTCTCGCCCAGGGTGCCGTCGGCCACCAGGGCGTGCACCAGCGGGCGCCGGCGCGCCTCGGAGTCGTAGTGCACCCCGTTGCCGTACGGCAGCAGGCCCAGCCCGTCGGTGACCGCCCGCAGCTCCGGGCCGAAGGAGTCCGTCGTGCCGCCGGTGAACCAGCAGATCGAGCCGGCGCTCACCCCGCCCAGGACGACCCCGGCCTCCCACGCGGCGCGGAACGCGCCCTCCAGCCCGTGCACCCGCCACACGGCCAGCAGGTTCGCCACCGACCCGCCGCCCACCCACACCACGTCGCGGTCCAGCAGGTGCAGCGCGACGTCGTCCACCGAGGGCATGGGGAACAGGTCCAGCACCGTGGTCTCGAACCCGGCCCGCTCCCCGGCGGCGTGCACCTCCGCCGCCCAGGAGCGCTGGTCGCCGCCCGCGGTGCCCAGGTACGTCAGCCGCGGCCGGCGCGAGGACGGCACCCGCGCCAGGCGCACCGCCTCGTGCGCGGTGCCCGCCCAGTCCAGCCCGCCGCGCTCGCGGCGGCGCCAGCCGCCGGAGGTGGCCACGATCGTGGGCCGCTCAGCCGGCACGGCGGCGCCCCATCCCCAGCCGGTTCAGCACGCCGTCGGCGGCCCGGCGCCCGGCCACCAGCGCCCCCTGCTGCGAGGGGTTCTCCCGGTGGTCGCCGGTGACGAAGATCCCGTCGCCGACCTCCACCGGGCGCGGGCCGTCGAAGGGCGGCTCCAGCACCGGCAGCGCGTGCGGCAGGTCGTGCACGGCGATCAGCTCCCACCCGGAGGTCGCGGCGCCGTAGACGCGGCCCAGCTGCGCGCGCACCCGCGCCTCGGTCCCGGCGGAGGTGTCGCTGCCCAGCAGCAGGGCGGCGACCAGGCCGCGCCGGTCGCCGGCGGGCACGTAGCTGGGCGCCACGGCGGAGACCACCGCGGTGTTGACCACCGGGCCGCTGCGGTCGCCGTCCAGGTGCAGCAGCCGCTCGCGCGAGGCCGGCGCGGGGGAGGAGGGCGTGACGTACCAGAACGCCGACAGCGCGTGCGCGTCCGGCACCGCCGAGCGCGGCACCAGGTGGGCGGCCGCGCCGCCGTCGGTGGCCACGACCACCGCCTGCGCGTTCACCCCGCCCGCCGTGGTCTCCAGCACGATCGAGCGCGGCGCCAGGCCGAGGTGGCGCACCTCGGTGCCCAGCACCACCGAGCCGGGGCGCAGCTGCGCGGCGAGCGCCTCGGGCACCGCCTGCACGCCGCCGGCCGGCAGGCCCGGCGTCTCGCGCAGGAAGCTGCGCACCACCAGGTCCACGAAGCGCCGCGAGGTGGTGCCGTCCACCTCGCCGAGCACGCCGGCCAGGAACGGCTCGATGACCGACCACCGCAGGTCCCCGTGCACGCCGGCCTCGTCCAGGGCCTCGGCCCAGCCGGTGTCGGGGCCCTTGAGGTCGCCGGCGCTGAGCACCCGCGCCACCCACCGCGCCACCGCGGCCTTGTCCTTGACGCCGCCCAGCGGGAAGCGCAGCGCCTCCACCACGCCCGCGGGGTGCCGGCGCGGGTCGCGCACGGCGGCCACCCGCCCGCCGCGGTGCACCGCCACGCCCGCGTCGAACGGCTGCAGGCCCAGGGCCGCCACGTCCAGGACCTTGTGCAGCTCCGGGTACGCGGGGTTGATCAGCTGGAAGCCGCGGTCCACGCGGAAGCCGTCGACGACGTCGGAGCGCACGCGCCCACCCACGCCGTCGGAGGCCTCCACGACCGTCACGTCCACGCCCGCGTCCGTCAGGTGCTTCGCGCAGGCCAGGCCCGCGAGGCCGGCCCCCACGACGACGACGTCGGCGGAGGGCGGCAGCTCCGGGGAGGGGACCGCGGGGGAGGGCGAGGCCTTCCCCGACGGGATCGCCGGGAGCAGGGGGTCCGACCGCTCGAGGGACGTGGCGCTGGGGATCACCCCCCGAGCGTATCGAGGCTGTGGATGACGGGCGCGACCATCCCGCCGCGTGCGGTTCCCTGTCCCGCGTGCTCCTCGACGACCCCCTCGACGGCCGCCCCGGCGACGGCCCGCACCCCCGGCCCGGGACGGGCGGCCCGGCGTCCGTCCCCGGGCCCGCCCCGGCCCCGGGCGTGCGGTCCGTGCGCCGCGGCCGGCACGCCGACGACGGCGACCCCACCGGCACCTCCACCGGCACCTCCACCGGCACCTCCGGTGGTCTCGACGGCGCCGGCGGGGTCGCCGCCGAGGCCGGGGTGCCGGCGGTGCCCGGGGTGCTGCCCGTCGCCGGCGGTCTGCGGGGGGCGGTGCGCGCCGCCCGGCGGGTGGCGCTGGCCGAGCTCGACGAGGACCCGCGCCGGCGGCCGCCGCGGGTGGACGGCTACGAGGTGCGCCACCTGCTGGGGGCCGGCGGTTCGGCCGTGGTGTGGGCCGGCGCCGGCCCGGACGGCGTGCTGCGCGCGCTGAAGGTGCTGCAGCCGCTGGCGGACGCCCCCGCCGCGGGCGCTGACGGCGGCGGTGGTGGTGACGGCGCCGGTGACGGCGGTGAGCTGCTGCGCGAGCTGTCCCTGCTGCGCCGCGTGCGCCACCCGCGCGTGGTCGCCGTGCACGACATCTCCCGCGACGAGCGCGACCGGCCGGTGCTCGTGCTGGACCTGGCCCCCGGCGGCAGCCTGGCGCGGGTGCTCGAGCAGCGCGGCCGCCTGGGCGCCGCCGAGGTCGTCGGGCTGCTGTCCGTGCTCGGCCCGGCGCTGGAGGAGCTGCACTCGGCGGGCGTGGTGCACGGCGACGTCGCGCCCGGCAACGTGCTGCTGGACGCCCGCGGCGAGCCGCTGCTCGCCGACCTGGGGCTGGCGCGGGCGCTGGGCCGCCAGCACGGCAGCGTGCTCGGCACCCCCGGCTTCGCCGACCCGGCCGTCGTCGCCGGCGGCGACCTCGGCGCCGCGTCCGACGTGTACGGCCTGGCGGCCGTCGCCTGGTGGGCGCTGACGGGTGCGGCGCCCCCGGCGGGGCCCGGCGGGGTGACGCGGTGGTCGGCGCGCCGCGCCGGCTCCGCCCTGCCGCACGGCACCTCCGCGGAGCTGCTCGCGGTGCTGCGCGAGGGCCTGCACCGCCGCCCGTCGCGCCGCCCGACCCCCGGGGAGCTGGCGCAGGCGGCCGAGGGGTGCGCCCGGCCCCGCCCGGTGCGCGCGGCCGGGCGCGGCGCCTGGGCGACCGAGCCCGCCCGCCGGGGCCCCGCCGCGGACGCCGGCGCCCTGGACGCTGCGGCCCCGGACGCCGGGACCCCGGGCGCCGAGACCCCGGACGCCGTGCGCCAGCCGGTCCCGGTCACCCGGCCGGTGCGCGGGGCGGCGCCGCCGCTGCCCACCGCCGGCCGCGACGGCGAGGACGGCGAGCCCGCCGGGATGCGGCGCCCGGGACGTGCGGGACGTGCGGGACGACCGGGCGCGGGGCGAGCGGCGGAGCGCTCCGCGACCCGGGGCCGGGTGCCCCGCCGGCTCGCCGCGGGCACGGCCTGCGCGCTGGCCGTGGCGGCCGGCGCCGCGGCGGTCCTCGCCCTGCGCCCGCACGCCCCCGCGGGCGGCGCGGGCCCGGCGGCCCGCCCGGTGGCCGGCGAGCCCGCCGCGCCGGCGGCCGGGGCCCAGGAGGCGGCGGTGCCCGCGCCCTCCCTGCCGTCCGCACCGTCCGCGCCCTCCCCGCCGTCCGCGCCCTCCGCGGGCGGCCCGCGCGGTGCGGTCGGTGCGGACGGTGCGGCCCGGGTGGGCGACGAGGTGCTGCGCGGCCAGGACGCGGCCGCGGCGGTGCGCGAGCTCGCGGCCCGGCGCGCGGAGGCGCTGGGCTCGCTGGACGCGGCGGCGCTGGCCGCGGTGGACGCCCCCGGCTCGCCGGCCCTGTCCGCCGACCAGGCGCTGCTGGCGCAGGTGGGCGGTGCGGGCAGCCGCTGGTCCGGGCTGGCGTTCGAGGTGCTGGACGTGGCGGTCGAGGAGCGCGCCCCGGAGCGCCTGGTGGTGCTGGCGAGCGTGGTCACCCAGGCGCACGAGGTCGTCGGCGCCGACGGGGCGGTGACGAGCGTGCCGGCGGCGGCGCCGCGCAGCTCGCGCCTGACCCTGGTGCGCGTCGAGGGCCAGTGGCGCGTGCAGGCGGTGGGCTGAACCCGGCCGCGGGTGGTGCGGCGCGCGCGGCGCCGCACCCCGGGCGCGGTCGGGGCGCGGTCGGGGCGCGGTGAGAGCGCGGTCAGGCTGCGGGGCGCGCCCCCGCCAGCCAGCCGGCCACGGCCCGCGCGTCGGGGTGCTGGAAGCGGAAGCCCGCCTCGAGCAGGACGCGCGGGACGACCCGCTGGCTGGCCAGGACCTCCCCGGCGAACTCGCCGAGCGCGACGCGCAGCGCCGCCGAGGGCGCCGGCAGCAGCGCGGGGCGGTGCAGCGCCCGGCCCAGCGCGCGGGCCACCGCGGCGTTGCGCTCCGGCTGCGGGCAGGCCAGGTTCACCGGCCCGGACACCGGCTGCTCCAGCAGGAACGTCAGCGCGGCGATCTCGTCCGGCGTGGAGATCAGGCTCCACCACTGCCGGCCGGAGCCGAGGGGGCCGCCCGCGCCGAGGCGGAAGACGGTCAGCAGCCGCCCGAACGCGCCGCCGCCGGGGTCGGCCAGCAGGCCGGTGCGGGCCAGCGCCACGCGCACCCCGGCCTCGGCGGCCGGCTGCGCGGCCTCCTCCCAGCGCGCCACGACGTCGGCGAGGAAGCCCTCGCCGCGCGGCGCGTCCTCGGTGAGCACCGCCTCCCCGGCGTCGCCGTAGGCGCCGATGGCCGAGGCGTTGACCAGCACCCGCGGCGCGGTGTCCAGCGCGAGCAGCGCCCGCACGAGGGTGCGGGTGGAGTCCACCCGCGAGGACAGCACGAGCCGCTTGTACTCCTCGGTCCAGCGGCGGTCGCCCACCCCGGCGCCGGAGAGGTTCACCGCGGCGTCGACGGCGCCCAGCGCGGCGGGGTCGAGCTCGCCGGCCGCGGGGTCCCAGCGGACCTCCCCGGCCGCGCGCGGCGCGCGCCGCACCAGGGTGACCACCTCGTGGCCCTGCCCGCGCAGGTGCCGCACCAGGTGCCCGCCGATGAGGCCGCTGGCCCCGCTCACCACCACGCGCACGACGCTCTCCTCTGTCCAGGGCGGGTCCGGCGCGGCCTTCTCCACGGCGGTCCCCGCGACGGGCGGAGCCCCGCTCCCGGTGGGGAACGGGGCTCCGCGCTGCTCGGTCCGGCGGCCGGGGCCGCCGGGAGGGGCTCAGAGCCCCAGTTCGCCCTCGAAGGCGCCGCCCTCGATGCGCTTCTTGATGGTCTGCAGGAAGCGCGCGGCGTCCGCGCCGTCCACGATCTGGTGGTCGTAGGACAGGGCCAGGTACATCATCGAGCGGATCGCGATCGTCTCCTGGCCCTCGTCGTCGGTGAGGACGACGGGGCGCTTGACGATCGTGCCGGTGCCGAGGATGGCCACCTGCGGGGCGTTGAGGATCGGGGTGTCGAACAGGGCCCCGACGCTGCCGGTGTTGGTGATGGTGAACGTGCCCCCGGCGAGGTCGTCGGGGGTGATCTTGTTGCTGCGGGTGCGGGCGGCCAGGTCGGACACCTTGCGGGCGATGCCGCCGATGTTCAGGTCGCCCGCGTCCTTGATGACCGGGGTGATCAGGCCCTTGGGGGTGTCCACGGCCAGCGAGATGTTCTCGCTGGCGTGGTAGACGATGCTGTCGCCCTCGATGCTGGCGTTGAGGGTGGGGTGCTGCTTGAGCGCCTCCACCGCGGCCTTGACGAAGAACGGCAGGAACGTCAGCTTCGCGCCCTCGGTGGCCGCGAAGCCGTCCTTGGCGCGGGCGCGCAGCCGGGCGATGCGCGTGACGTCGACCTCGATGACGGTGGTCAGCTGCGCGGAGTTCTGCAGCGACTCCTTCATGCGCTGGGCGATCACCTTGCGCAGCCGGGACATCTTCTCGGTGGTGCCGCGCTTGGCGGACACCTCGAACGCCGGGGGCTGCTGCCGGGCGGGCGCCGCGGCGGCGGGGGCCGGCGCCGGGGCGGCCTGCTGCTGCGCGGCCTTCTCGGCGGCGGCGGCCTTCTCGGCGGCCGCCTTCGCCTCGTCGGCGGCGGCCTGCACGTCCTGCTTGCGCACGCGCCCGCCGACACCGGTGCCGGTGACGGTGGACAGGTCCACGCCCAGGTCCTTGGCCAGCTTGCGCACCAGCGGGGTCACGTAGGTGCTGCCGCCCGTGGGCTGCGGCGCCTCCTGGCGCGGGGCCGGCACCTGCTGCGGCGCCTGCTGCTGCGGCGCCTGCTGCTGCGGCGCCTGCTGCTGCGGCGCCTGCTGCTGCGGCGCCTGCTGCGGCTCGGGAGCGCCCTCGCCCCGGGCGTTGCCGGGCTGGGTGGCGGCCTCGGCCTGCTGCCGGGCGGTCTCGCGCTCGGCGACCTCGTCGGCCAGCGACTCGCCCTGCGCGTCGGGCTGCGTCTGCAGGGGCTCCGCCACGGGGGCGGGGGCCTGCTCGGGGGCGGGGGCGCTCTGCTGCGGGGCGGAGCCCTGCTCGGAGGCGTCGCCCACCCGCGCCAGGTCGGTGCCGACCTCGACGGTCTCGTCCTCGCCGACGAGGATCTCCAGCAGGGTGCCGGCCACGGGGGAGGGGATCTCGGTGTCGACCTTGTCGGTGGACACCTCCAGCAGGGGCTCGTCCACCTCGACGGTGTCGCCGACCGACTTCAGCCAGCGGGTGACGGTGCCCTCGGTGACGCTCTCCCCGAGCGCCGGCATCTGCACCGGGTTCGACATCTGTTCGGTTCTCCTCACGGACGGACGTGCTCCGGCGCCCGGAGGGACGCCGACGGGTTCGGGCGGGACTGCGGCGGGGCCGCGCCGACGCGGCCCCGCCGGTGCTCAGGAGTGCGAGTGCAGCGGCTTGCCGGCCAGCGCCAGGTGCGCCTCGCCGAGTGCCTCGTTCTGCGTGGGGTGGGCGTGCACGAGGTTCGCCACGTCCTCGGGGAAGGCCTCCCAGTTGACGATGAGCTGGGCCTCGCCGACCTGCTCGCCCATGCGGGAACCGACCATGTGCACGCCGACGACCGGGCCGTCCTTCTGGCGCACCAGCTTCACGAAACCGGTGGTCCCGATGATCTGGCTGCGGCCGTTGCCGCCGAGGTTGTACTCGACCACGTCGACGTCGCCGTACTTCTCGCGGGCCTTGGCCTCGGTCAGCCCCACGGAGGCGACCTCGGGCTCGGAGTACGTCACCTTCGGGATGCCGGTCTCGTCGATCGGCGCGGGCTCCAGGCCGGCGATGTCCTCGGCGACGAAGATGCCCTGCTGGAACCCGCGGTGCGCCAGCTGCAGGCCGGGCACGATGTCGCCGACGGCGTACACGCCCTCGACGTTGGTGCGCAGGCGCTCGTCGGTGAGGACGAACCCGCGGTCCATCGACACGCCCTGCTCCTCGTAGCCCAGGCCGGCGGTGTTCGGGCCGCGGCCCACGGCGACGAGCAGCAGGTCCGCCTCGAACGTCTTGCCGTCCTCGAGGGTGACGACCACGCCGGAGTCCGTCTGCTCGGCGCCCTTGAAGCGCACCCCGAGGGAGAACTTGATGCCGCGCTTGCGGAACGCGCGCTCCAGCGCCTTGCTCGAGGCCTCGTCCTCCAGCGGCACCAGGTGCGGCAGGGCCTCGACGATGGTGACGTCGGCGCCGAAGGACTTCCAGACGCTGGCGAACTCCACGCCGATGACGCCGCCGCCCAGGACCACGACGGAGTTCGGCACCGAGTCCAGCTGCAGCGCCTGCTCGCTGGTGATGACGCGCCCGCCGACGTCCAGGCCGGGCAGCGAGCGGGAGTAGGAGCCGGAGGCGAGCACGACGTGCTTGCCGGTGTAGCGCTGCCCGTCGACCTCGACGGTGTTCTTGGCCACCAGGCGGCCGGTGCCCTGCACCAGCTCCACCTTGCGCGACTTCACCAGGCCCTGCAGGCCCTTGTACAGGCGGGAGACGACCCCGTCCTTGTACTTGTTCACGCCCGCCATGTCGATGGACTCGAAGGTGGCGCGCACGCCGACGGCCTCCGACTCGCGGGCGGAGTCCGCCACCTCGGCGGCGTGGATGAGGGCCTTGGTGGGGATGCACCCGCGGTGCAGGCACGTCCCGCCCAGCAGGTCCTTCTCCACGAGGGCCACGGACAGCCCGAGCTCGGCCGAGCGCAGGGCGCACGCGTAGCCCCCGCTGCCTCCTCCGAGGATGACGACGTCGTACTCCTGGCCGGCGGCACCTGCCACGAAAAGCTCCTAGGTCGGCTGTGCGGGGGACTGCTCAGCGTGATTCTGTCACCCCAGCCCGCACCGGGGTCCAGCGGGCGGATGTGACGGGCCCCACGCACGACGGCGGCGGCACCCCGTGGGGTGCCGCCGCCGTCGTGGGGGACCGGGTGCGCTCAGCGCTCGCGCTCCCGCGCGTCGACGACCGACTCCTTGCGGGCCTCGACCGCGGACTCCTTGCGCGCGTCCACGACCGACTCCTTGCGCGTGATCACCGACTCCTTGCGGGCCTCGACCACGGACTCCTTGCGCGCGACGACGGTGGACTCCTTGCGGGCCTCGACCACCGACTCCTTGCGCACGACGACGGCGGACTCCTTGCGCGCGTCGACCACCGACTCCTTGCGCACGACGACGGCGGACTCCTTGCGGGCGTCGACGACGGACTCCTTGCGGACCTCCACGACGGCGCCCGAGGGGGCGGCCGAGGCGACCGCGGCGGTCGCGAGACCGCCGCCGGCGAGCACGGCGGAGGGGGGGGGGGGCGGCGGCGCGCGCCCGGGGCGGCCGGGCGGGGCGGGGGGGGGCGGGGGGGGGGGGGGGGGGGGGGGGGGGGTTGTAGCTCCTGGGGGTGCT
>NZ_JBJLSG010000140.1:0-13406 GCF_050871925.1 Kineococcus gurbantunggutensis | reverse complement strand
CGACGGGCGCCGCCGCGCGGCGGCGCCCGTCGCGCGGCATCCTGCCCCTGACGGGAGGCCGCCCGGCGGGACCGGGCGGCGGGCCGGGGCGTCGAACCGACGGCGCACCGGGCGCAGCAGCCGGGAGGACGCGGTCGTGTCGGGAGCACCGTGGTGGGAGGGGTTCGCCGCCCCGCCCTCCGGCGAGCGCGCCCCCGCCCAGCACGCCCCGCCCGCGGCCCCCGCGGCCCCCGCCGCCCCTGCCGCCCCTGCCGGGGGAGCCACCGCCGCCGGTGCGCGCGCCCCGCGCGGGGTGCGCCCGCTGCAGGTGCTCGCCGCCGTCCTCACCCTCGTGCTGCTCGCCCTCGTGGCGCTGCTGGCGCTGCGCACCCTCGCCGGCCCCGCCGCCACCACGGCGGCGGGCACCGCCGGCGCGCCGACCGGTCCCCGGGCGCCCGCCGCCGCCCCCCTCGCGCAGCCCGGCACCGCCGCGGGCGCGCAGCCCGACGGCACCGCCGCCGACGACGCCGCCGCGCTGTCGCAGCTGCAGCGGCTGCGCGCGGCGGGCATGGCCACCCAGGCGCCCCGCGGGCAGTGGGTCGCGCAGCTGGCCGCCAAGAGCGTGGGCACCACCGACCCCGAGCAGACCGCCGCCAACGGCAGCAGCACCTTCTACGCCGCCGACATCCTCGACCAGTCCCGCCGGCTCGCCGCCGGCGTCGCCGGCCCCGACGTCTTCGTGCTGGCCAGCACCGACTTCGGCGACCGCGAGGTCGACGCGCGCGGCAACCCCTACTGGACGACCTTCGCCGCCGGGCCCTTCGCCGACGCCGACGACGTGCGCACCTGGTGCGACAGCGTCTTCGCCGCCACCCCCGCCCCACAGCGCTCCAACGTCTGCTTCCCCGAGCGGCTCACGCCGCCGTCCTGACGCCGTCCCGGCGCCGTCGTCCCGCCGCCGTCCCGGCGGCGCCGGGCCTCAGAGGCTGAGGCTGGGGTGCAGCTGCGCCACCGTCCACGTGCGCCGGCGGTGGCAGGCCAGCACCGTGACCGCCAGCGCCAGCGCGCCGAAGCCGGCCAGCACCGCCGCGTCCACCCACACCGGCCCGCCGGGCGCGCCGCTGATCAGGTGCCGCAGGCCGTCCGCGGCGTACGTCATCGGCAGGTACGGGTGGATGGCGGAGAAGAACGCCGGGGAGGTGCCCACCGGGTACGTGCCCCCGGCCGAGGTGAGCTGCAGCACCAGCAGCACCAGCGCGACCAGCCGGCCCACCCCGCCCAGCAGGGCGTTCAGGCACTGGTGCGCGGCGGTGAACACCACCGCCACCAGCGCGGTGAAGGCCACCGTCAGCAGCGGCGAGGGGGACTGCACGCCCACCGCCAGCAGCAGCACCGCCTGCAGCACCACCGCCTGCGGCACCCCCAGCGCCGCGCCCGGCAGCAGCCCGGCCAGCGCGGTGCGCAGCGAGCCGGCCGTGGAGGCCAGCGCCCGCGGCGAGACCGCCCGCAGCACCATGTACGTCACCATCCCGCCCACCCACAGCGAGACCGGCACGAACAGCGGGGCCAGCCCGTCGCTGTAGTGCGCGACCGCGTGCTCGCGCACCCGCTGCGCCTCCACGGGGGAGGCGACCACGCCGGCGCGCCGCTGCGCCTCGGCCGCGCCGTAGGCGGGCACCTCGTCCTGGCCCTCGCGCAGCTGGGCGCTCAGGGTGCCGGCGCCGTCGGCGAGCCGCCCGGTGCCGTCGGCGAGCTGCCCGGCGCCGGCGCGCGCCCGCGAGGCGCCGCCCACCAGGGCGCCGGCGCCGTCGTCCGCGGCGGCGGCGCCCTCGGCGAGCCGCTGCGCGCCGTCGGCGGCCGAGCGCGCGCCGGCCGCGAGCCGCCCGGTGCCGCCGGCGAGCTGCGCGGCGCCGTCGGCGGCCTCGGCCGCGCCGCCGGACAGGGCCGGGGCGGCGCCGGCCAGCGAGCGCGCGCCGCCGGCGACCGAGGCGGCGCCGGTGGAGACCGAGCGCGCGCCCTCGGCCAGCGCGTCCACCTGCGCGCGCACCTGCCGCGCGGCGGCGGCCAGGTCCTGCTCGGCCAGCGCGGCGCGCAGCTGCTCCAGGCGCTGCACGGCCGCGGCCAGCTCCGGGTCCTGCGGGTTCGCCGCGGCCAGCGCGCGGGCGCGCTCGAGCAGCCCGTCCAGGGCGGGGCCCAGGTCGCCGGCGGAGGCGGCGACCTCGCCGACGCGGTCGGCGGCCCGCGCGAGCTGCCCGGTGCCCTCGGCGACCTGCGCGGCCCCCGCGGAGACGGCCTCGGCGCCGTCGGCGAGCCGGTCGGTCTGCGCGGGCAGCGCCCCGGTGGCGGTGCGCAGCTGCTCCAGGCCGGCGCTGAGCGAGGCCGCGCCGGAGGCGGCGCCGTCGGCGCCGTCGGCGAGGCGGGCGGTGCCGCCGGCCAGGTCGGCCGCGCCCGCGCGCAGCGCGCCGGTGCCGTCGGCGAGCCGGGCCGCGCCGGTGCCCAGGTCGCCCAGGCCCACGACGAGCTCGCGGGCGCCGTCGTCGGCGCTGCGGGCGCCGTCGGCGAGCTGCCCGGCCCCGTCGGCGGCGCGCCCGATCGAGTCGTGGACCGAGCTGAACGCCACGTACACGTTCTCCAGGTAGTCCTCGGTCGCCGAGGAGGCCACCCGGGTGCGGATCGTGGTGGTCACGGTGTTGGCGACCTGGCCGAGGATGTAGTTCTCGGCGTCGTCGGTGGTGACGCTGATCCGGGCCCGCTGCGGGTCGTCCCCGCCGCCGGAGGCCAGCGCGGCGGAGAAGCCCTCGGGCACGCGCAGGACGGCGGCGTAGGTGCCGTCCTCCAGGCCCCGCCGCGCCTGCTCCTCCGAGGCGCTCTCCCACGCGAAGCCGGCGGCGGCGCCGGGCCCGGTGAGGGTCTCCACCAGGTCCGCGCCCGCGTCCAGGGTGCGCTGCGCGCCGTCGGCGCCGGTGACGGCGGCGGGCCGGTCGGCGTCCACGACGGCCGCGCGCAGGTCCCCCAGCCGCCCGACGGGGTCGTGGTTGGAGGACAGGTACAGCCCGCCGTAGACCAGCGGCACGACCACGACGGTGAGCAGCGCCAGGCGGGTGATGACGGCGCGGCGGAAGCGGGCCAGCTCCAGGCCGGGCAGGGAGAAGCGGGGCAGGCGGGCGCGGCGCGGGGCGGGCATCAGGCGTCCTGGAGGTCGAGGAGGAGGGTGTCGGCGTCGGCGCCGCGCGGCAGGTCGGGGTCGTCGGTGCAGGTGGCGACGACGGTCAGCGGCTCGGTGGAGGTGCGCCGCAGCACGGTCAGCGCCTCCCAGGCGCGGCGGCGGTCCTCCACGCGCCGCAGGGAGTCCACGTCGTCCACGAGCAGCACGGCGGGGCGCCCGACGAGGGCGAGCACGACGCCCAGGGCCATCCGCTCCAGCGGGTCCACGTCGCTGACGAACTCGCGCCGGTGCAGCGCGGGCACGGTCGCGCCAGCCCCGGCGGTCACGCCCAGGGCGTGCTCGACGCGGTCGAGCAGGTCCTCGACCTCGGCGCGGCTGGCCCACGGGCGCCACCACGGCCGGTGCAGCACGAGGCGCTCGGCCACGTGCTGCTCGACGGTGAGGGCGTCGTCGAGGTCGTTGACCCCGCGCACCTCGCCCAGGGCGGCCAGGCGGCGCACGGCGCGCGCCTGCGCGGGCAGGTCGTGGCCGAGGACCCGCAGGTCCCCGCCGGTGGGGCGCATCCGCCCCGCCAGGGTCAGCAGCAGCGAGGTCTTGCCGCTGCCGGTGCCGCCGCGCACGACGAGCGTGGAGCCCACGGGCAGCTCGACGTCCACGCCGGAGAAGACCTCGCGCCCGCCCCCGCGCAGGGACAGGTCCCGCGCGCGCACGGCGAGCTCGACGTGCCGGCCGCTCACCGGGCACCGCCGGGCGCCTGCAGGGGGGCGGAGAACGCCTCGACGACGGCGGTGACCAGCCGCACCTCGAAGGCGCGCCCGGCCCCGGCGCCGGGGTCGGCCCCCGGCGCGCTGGCGCCCTCGTGGGCGGCCAGGACGGCGCGGGCCAGGTCCGCGGTGCCGGTGGTGGCGCCCCGGCCGGCGCGGGCCAGGCCCTGGGCCAGCAGCGGCTCCAGCCGCTCCAGCAGCTGCCCGCGCGCGGTGGTGAGCACCTGCGCGGCGGCGGGGTTGCGCAGCGCCTGCGCGGAGAACTCCGCGCGCACCGCGAGCCACTGGCGGTCCACCGGCAGCAGCTCCAGCACGCGGGCGACGAGCCCAGGCACCCCGGCGGGGTCCTCGGCGCCGGCGAGGCGCTCCTGCACGTGCTCCAGCACGCGCCCGGCCTGCTGGGCGAACAGGGCCGCCACGACGTCGTCCATGCTCTGGAAGTTGGAGTAGAAGGCGCCGCGGGTGAAGCCGGCGCGCTCGCACACGCCCTCGACGCTGCTGCGGGCCAGGCCCTGCTCGGCGAGCAGCTCCAGGGCGGCGGAGAGCAGGCGGGCGCGGGTCTGCTCGCGGCGGCGCGTGGTGCGGGGCCCGGCGGGGCGGGCGGCCCCCGGGGCGGGGTCGGCGGTCACGCTCCCAGCGTAGCCCCGTTCGATGCGATGTGTATCCGATGCGGTGTGGATCGCGGATCGTCGGCCCGATCTGCCCGGTCGCGCGCCGGGGGCTGCTTAGGGTGTGCGCGGGGTCGCGCGGCGTGGGCCGCGCGGAGCGAGCGGGGGACGAGCACGTGCACGAGCGGGTGGACCGGCCGGCGGAGCAGGACGCGGCGCGCGGCCGCGCCGGCGGGGGACGCGGGGGCCCCCGGGCGCGCACGAAGCTGCTCGTCGGCCTCGGCGCCGGCGCCGCCGTCCTGGCCGGCGGCTACCTCGCCACCGCCCTCGCCCTCGGCGGGCAGGCCCCGCGCGGCACCACCGTCCTGGGCGCCGACGTCGGCGGCCTGGACCGCGCCGGCGTCGAGCGCGCCCTGGCCGGCCCCGCCGCCGACGTGCGGGCCCGGCCCGTGGCCGTGCGCGTCACCGGCCCCGCCGGCGACGTCGACGGGTCCCTCGACCCCGCCGCCGCCGGCCTGGCCGTCGACGTGCCCGCCACCGCTGAGGCCCTCACCGGCCCGGCGTGGAGCCCGGCCGACCTGTGGCGCCACGTCGCCGGCGGCGGGGACGAGCGCCCCGTCACCGCCGTGGACCGCGCCGCCCTGCGCGCGGGGCTGCAGCCGCTGGCCCAGCAGGTGGAGCGGCCCGCCGTCGAGGGCGCCGTCGCCTTCGAGGTGCGCCCCGGCGACCCCGCCGCCGTCGAGCCCGTGCCCACCGAGCCCGCGCCCGGCCGCAGCCTGGACGCCGGGCGCACCGCCGACGCCGTGGCCGCCGCCTGGCCCGCCGCCGCCCCCGTGCAGGTCCCCGCGCGCGTGCTGGAGCCGGTCCTGGACGCCGACGAGGTCGCCGCCGCCGTGCGCGACGTGGCTCGGCCCGCCGTCGCCGGCGACCTCGTCGTCGCCGGCGGCGGGCGCGAGGTGCGCCTGGCCCCGGCCGCGTTCGCGCCCGCGCTGTCGGTGCGCGCCGTGGACGGCGGGGCCCGCCTGGTCGCCGACGGCGCCGCGCTGGAGACCGCCGTGCTCGCCGTCGACCCCGCCTTCGAGACCGCCCCGCAGGACGCCCGCATCGAGGTCGCCGACGCGCGCCCGTCCGTGGTGCCCGCCGTCGAGGGCACCGACGTGGAGCCCGGGGCGCTGGCCGGCGCCGTCACCGCCGCCCTCACCGCCCCGGCCGCGACCGCCCCGCCCAGCACCCCGCCGGGCACCCCGCCCGCGAGCGCGTCCCCGGGCACCGCGCCGGGCGCCCCCGCGGGCGCCCCGGCGGGCCAGGCCCCCTCCCGGCGCGCCGAGGTGCCGCTGGCGGTGGCGGCCCCCGCCGTGAGCACGCAGGACCTGCAGTCGCTGGGGATCGTGGAGCAGATCTCCACCTTCACCACGAACCTCACCGCCGACAGCGCCCGCACCCGCAACATCCGCATCGCCTCCGCCGCCGTGGACGGCACCCTGCTGCGCCCGGGCGAGGAGTTCTCCCTCAACGACACCGTCGGCCAGCGCACCGCCGCCCGCGGCTACAGCCGCGCCCCCGTCATCTCCGGCGGCCGCCTCGTCGACGACTACGGCGGGGGCGTCTCGCAGCTGTCCACCACCCTGTTCAACGCGGTGTTCTTCGCCGGCCTGGACGAGATCGAGCACAAGCCGCACTCGTTCTACATCTCCCGCTACCCCGAGGGGCGCGAGGCGACGATCGACTGGCGCAGCATCGACAACCGGTTCCGCAACGACTCCGGCCACGGCGTCTACATCACCGCCGGCATCAGCGGGAACCAGCTCACCGTGTCGATGTACGGCACCAGGCGCTGGGACGTGCGCGCCGAGAAGAGCGGGCGCTACAACACCCGCGCCCCGCGCACGATCTACGACACCGGCTCGGACTGCTCGCCGCAGTCGGCGAACACCGGCTTCGACGTCACCGTCACGCGCGTCATGACGCCGGTGGGCGGCGGGCCCGAGCAGCGCGAGAGCTGGGAGACGACCTACAACGCGCAGAACCGGATCGTGTGCGGCCCGGACCCTGCCACGGTGCGCCCGCGCCCCTCGCCCAGCCCCTCGGCGAGCGCGCCGGCACCGGCCCCCGCGCCGTCGGCCCCCGCCCCGGCCCCGCCGGCCCCCGCGCCCGCGGGGTAGCGGAGCGCGCCGCTCAGCCGGCGTCGCCGAACAGCGGTTCCAGCACCGCGCGCGCCGCGGCCACGTCCCAGCCGCGGGCGCCGACCCACGCGTCGGAGTAGTACGTGTCCAGGTAGCGCGAGCCGTCGTCGCAGACGAGGGTGACGACGCTGCCGGGCCGGCCCGCGCGGCGCAGCTCGTCCACCAGGCGCAGCGCCAGCGCCAGGTTCGTGCCGGTGGAGGCGCCCGCCCGCACGCCGGTGCGCTCGTGCAGCAGCCGCACCGCCGCCACCGACTCCGCGTCGGGCACCGTGACCACCAGGTCGATCACCCCCGGCACGAACGACGGCTCCACCCGCGGCCGGCCGATGCCCTCGATCGAGGAGCCCGCCGCGGTCACCTCCCGCGAGCCGGTGCGCCACGCCTCGGCGAACGCCGAGCCCTCCGGGTCCGCCACGGCCAGGCGGGTGCGCCGGCGCGTGTGGCGGCAGTAGCGCCCCACGGTGGCGCTGGTGCCGCCGGTGCCGGCGCCCACGACGATCCACTCCGGCTCGGGGTTCTCCTCCAGCGCCATCTGCTCGAAGATCGAGCAGGCGATGTTGTTGTTGCCGCGCCAGTCGGTGACGGTGGAGGCGGTCGTGAACTGGTCCAGGTAGTGCCAGCCGGGCTGCGCGCCCAGCCGCTCGGCGACCTCGTACACCTCGCCCGGGTGCTCCACCAGGTGCAGCCGGCCGCCGTGGCGGCGGATCAGGTCCAGCTTCGCCGGGGCCGTCGAGCGCGGCACGACGGCCACGAAGCCCAGGCCCAGCATCCGCGCGAAGTACGCCTCGGAGACCGCCGTGGAGCCGCTGGAGGCCTCCACGAGCGTGGTGCCGGGGCCGATGTCGCCGTTGACGAGGCCGAAGAGGAACAGCGAGCGCGCCAGGCGGTGCTTGAGGGAGCCGGTGGGGTGGGTGGACTCGTCCTTGAGGTAGAGCTGCACGCCCCACGCGGCGGGCAGCGGCAGCACCCGCAGGTGGGTGTCGGCGCTGCGGTTGCCGTCGGCCTCCACCAGCCGCACCGCCCGGTGCACCCACGCCCGGGCGCGGTCCACCCGCTCGCCGTCCACCGGTGCCCCTCAGTCGTCGGCGGGCACGGGCCACAGGTCGAGCTCGACGCGGATGCCCGGCAGGGCCCGGTCCAGCTCCTCGCGCAGGCGCTCGCCCTCGGAGGCGTAGCGCGCGCACGAGCCCGGGGAGTCCCACGCGCACAGGTCCGCGGGGTGGTGCTCGTCGAAGAACGCCTGCCAGCGCAGCAGGCCCGTGCGCAGGGACTCGGTGAGCCCGAGGTGGTCCAGGTGCGTGGGGGAGAGCACGAACGCGCCCACGTCCGCCGGCGCCCAGACGGGCGTGGGCGCCTCGTAGTCGCTCATCAGCCGCAACCGGTCGAACACGCACACGAGGGTAAGACCTGCGCGCGGGTGCCCCCCACCGCGCGGCGCGCACCCGGGCGCGCGCAGCGCGAGCGCCGGGGGGGCTCAGCGCGGCTCGAACGTCACCTGCCCGGTGGACACCCGCAGCACCGCGTCGGCGCGCTCGAAGCGCTGGCGCACCCGGTCCGGGCCGTCCTCGCGGGCGTCGCCCGCCGGCAGCCCCAGCGGCCCGCTCTCCCAGCCGCTGCGCGCCCACGCCTCGCGCACAGGGCCGGTGACCGCGTGCGCGCCGGTGGCGCGCGACCAGTACACCGAGCCGCGCTCGAAGTGGTTGTAGCGCGCCCGCCCGTCCGGCGTCGCCAGCTCGCCCGTCGTGGGCAGCCCCAGCGGCCCGGCCTCCCAGCCCGTGCGCGCCCACGCCTCGCGGACCTCCCCGAGGACCTCGTGGGCCCCGGTCTCGCGCGACCAGTACACCGAGCCGCGCTCGAAGCGGCTGAAGCGCGCGCGCCCGTCGGGGGTGGTCAGCTCGTCGCTGACCGGGTAGCCCAGCGGGCCGGCCTCCCAGCCCGTGCGCTCCCAGACCCCGCGCACCGCCCCGTGCACCTCCCACGAGCCGGTGGCCGGCGACCAGTACACCGAGCCGCGCTCGAAGTGGCTGAAGCGCCCGCGCCCGTCGGGGGTGGCGCGCTCGTCGGTGACCGGGAAGCCCAGCGGCCCGGCCTCCCAGCCGCTGCGCGCGTACGCGTCGCGCACCGCGCCGTGCACCTCGCGCGCGCCGGTGGCCGCCGACCAGTACAGCGAGCCGCCCTCGAAGTGCTGGTACACCCCGCGGTCGCCGGGCGTGCGCAGCTCCGGGGTGCGCGGCTCGCCGAGGAACCCGCCCTGCCCGCCCAGGGCGGTGTAGCGGCTGCCGATCGCGGTGCAGTCCTCCAGCGCGGGCGCGCCGTGGCGACCGGTGCGCTGGTCCGTCGCGCTCGTCGTGGTGCAGCTCCACGCCGGGATCCGCCACGGCGGCGTGCACGTGACCACCCGGCACCACACCGGGCCGGTGCAGCGCACGTCCTGGGTGCACTGCCCGTACCGGAACCGGTTGCAGCACACCTTGCGCTGGTCGCACTGCCCGGCCGGGCCGCACCCGCACGAGCACGAGGTGCAGCTCTCCGCGCAGAACGTGCTGCGCCCGCTGCACCCGCACGAGCAGTAGCTGTGGCAGTCCACGTAGTACCGGGCGCCGCCGCAGCAGAACCCCGACCCGTCGGACTTCCACCACCCGCCCACCAGGCTGCCCGGCGGGCACCGGTTCACCCCGCCGTTGATCGTGGCGCAGAACACCGTGTAGCCCGAGGAGCAGGTGGAGTCCACCCCGCACACCGCCGCGTACGCGGTGCCCGGCCGCGTCAGGTACCCCCACGGGCCCACCGCCAGCGCCGAGCCCACCACCGCCGTGCGCGCCAGGAACCCGCGCCGGCTCGAGCGCGCCGCCAGCGCCCCCGCCAGCCGGTCCACCAGCGCCCCCAGCCGGCCCGGGGAGGCGCCCGGGACCGCCGCGGCCCCCTCACCGCGCCCGCCGTCGGCCTCGCGCACCCGCTCCAGCACCGTCACGACTCCACCCCCGCCTCGACCACCAGCGTCGCCAGCACCGCGCCCAGCCGGGGCAGCAGCTCCACCCGGCGGGCGTGGCTGCCCAGCACCACGTACAGGCAGAACGCCCGCCCGGCGTGCTGGAAGAACCACTGCGCCCCGGACTGCCCGGCGATCGTGCGCTGCAGCTGCTCGGGGGCGAAGTCCGCCGAGCTCGGCCGCGGCAGCCCCCGGGTGGCGAACAGCGCCGTCGAGCACGCCGCCGGGTCGTGCTCGAACAGCGAGACGAACAGGTCGGTGGGGCCCAGCAGGCCCGTCACCCCGCCGCCGAAGTCGCCGCGCACCGCCGGCAGCGGCACCGTCGCCGCGTGCAGCACCGGGCGCACCCGCGCCCCCGGCGCGTGCTCCTCCCCGCTGCGCCGGGTGATGCGCACCTCCCACCCGGCCGGGGCGTCCACCCCCACCCCGTGCGCCAGCACCTGCACGTCGGCCCCCTTCAACCCGTGACCAGCGCCGCGGCCTGCGCCGCGGCGGCGAGCGAGACGGCCGCCGAGGTGGCGGCCGCCGCGGTGCGCGCCAGCGGCGCGCGCCGTTCCAGCGCCCGGTGCGCCGACGTCAGCCGCTGCGGCGTCGTCACGCCCCGCAGCGCCAGCACCGGCAGCGCCCGCACCACCCCGAACACCAGGCCCACGGCCGCGCCCGCGAGCGGGCCGCCGCCCAGCACCGCCAGGGCCAGCGCGGCGTGCAGCAGCGGGGAGGTGACGATCGTGACGACCCCCACGCCGAGCTGGGCGCCGTAGCCGACCCCGTACACCCAGCCGCGGTAGCGGTGCAGCCAGTCCTCGTCGACCTGGCGGCGCCACGTCGGCAGCGCCGGCAGCCGGCCGGTCTCCACCGCCACCGCCACCGCCGCGAACACCGCCAGCAGCGCCGTGGCCGCCGCGGCCGCCGCGCGGTGCTCCAGCGGCAGCAGCGCGCCCAGCAGCCCCAGCAGGGTGCCCAGCGCCAGGCCGCCCGCGGCGGACCCGGTGAGGTAGGCCGCCACCGTCACCGGCCAGCGGCTCGCGCGCCCCCGCTCGCCCAGCGGGGTGATGCTCGAGAGCATCGACTCGCCTCAAGGCGACCACGTCGAGCGCAGCGCGGCGACCGCCGCGGTGGGCAGCCCCACCACCAGCGCCCACGCCGTCGGGTCCACGCCCCCGCCTCAGCCCTGCGCCCGCGGGGGCTCGGCGAGCTCCTCGGCGGTCAGGTCCAGGCTGGGGTGGCCGGGGGTGATGCCCGCGGCCAGCAGCTCCCGGTCCGCGCGCGCCTCGCGGTGCGGGCCGTCGCCGGCGTCCCCGCCGCGCTCGTGGTCGTGCCCGTGCCCGTCGTGGTCGCCGTGGTCGTGCCGGTGGGCGCCGGTGCGGGCCAGCGCGCGGTCGCCGGTGGCCTCGCCCACCAGGCGCTGCACCTGCTCCCACGCGGTGGCGCTGCCCTCGCCGCTGACGCGGCCCGTGGTGCCGTCGACGAGCGCGAAGTACGGCGAGCCGGGCACCTCGTAGGCCTCCCACGCCTGCGTGGACATCACCACGTCCAGGCCCTCGGCGGCCAGCGCCCGCACCGCCGTGGCGCTCTCGCGCTCGACGCCCTGCGTCACCACGACCAGCCGCGTGCCCGCCGACAGCCCCGCGCCGGCCGGGTCGCGGAAGCGGTCCCAGAACCCCCGGCAGGTCAGGCAGCCGCTGGACAGGAACGCCAGCAGCGTGTCCGGCCCCGCGCCCACGGACACCTGCACGCCGTCGCCGTCCGGGGTGGCGCCGCTGACGGCCGCGGCCGCCGCGCCGGTGACCCCCGCCGGGCCCACCACGCCCGGGCCCACCCCGAACGGCACGTCCACCGGGCCCGCCGCGCGCGGGGCGGTGTCCTCCCGGCCCGCGCCCAGCGCGTGCAGCGAGCGCAGGATCTCCGCGTGGCTGCGCAGCAGGCCCGCCACGAGCAGCCCCAGCAGGGCCACGGCCACGGCCAGGGCGACGACGACGGCGGTCAGCACGGTGGTCACGACGCGCTCCGGGGGGTCGCAGGGGCCGGGTGCAGCGCGGCCGCCAGGCGCGGCAGCGCGGTCAGGGACAGCAGCGCCAGCCACGCCACCAGCGCGCCCAGGCCCGCCGCGGCCAGCGCGGGCAGCGCACCGGCCCCGGCCAGGGCGTCCAGGCCCGTGGCGCCGCCGCCCGCGGCGGTGCCGGCGCCGGCCGCGGCCAGCGCCGCGGTGACGGCGACGTGGGTGCGCGTGGGCGGCAGGTCCAGCTCGCCGAAGCAGCCGCACGAGCTCAGCGGCGCGTCGCGCACCAGGGCGAGCACGACGAAGGCGGTGAACGCGGCGTAGGCGGCGGCCACCGCCCACGCCGTGCCGGGCAGGCCCGCCAGCGCGGCCGCGGCCAGCACCACCTCGCCCGCCCCCAGCAGGCGCACCAGGGCCCGCGAGGAGGGCAGCCGCTGCGCGCGCAGGGCGCGCGCCGTCCCGTCCGGTCGCCGCAGCTTCGCGACGCCGGCGACGAGCAGGAGGAGGCTGCCCGCGAGGTGCGGGAGCAGCAGCGTGGCCACGTGGACACGTTGGGTGGTTCCCGGTGCCCGGGTCAAGCGGTTCGACCAAGGCGGGCCCGGTCCCGCCGGGACCACCCGGTGCGCCGGCGCCCGTCTACTACGGTCCACCCGACCGCCCGTCGACGTGTGGAGGGACCCGTGCAGGACGCCGCGCAGGACTTCGAGGAGCAGACCGGGGCCCCGGTGGACCCGCCGGCCCCGCCGGCCGCGGGGGAGCCGGGGTCGGTGGCCGACCGCACCGCGCCGGGCCCGCACGGGCCGGTGGACGTGCGCGTGTACGTGCCCGACGGCGCGCCGGCCTCGGCGTTCGTGTGGGCGCACGGCGGCGGCTTCGCCGTCGGCGACCTCGACATGCCCGAGTCCCACGCGGTCGCCGGCGCCCTGCAGCGCGCCGGGCACCTCGTCGTGGCCGTCGGGTACCGCCTGGCCGCCGAGGGCACCCGCTGGCCGGTGCCCTCCGACGACGTGCTCGCCGCCTGGCGGTGGGGCAGGGACCTGGCCGCCGCCGCCGGCGTGGACGCGGCCCGCACCTTCCTCGGCGGCGCCAGCGCCGGCGGCAACCTCGCCGCCGGCGCGGTGCTGCGCCTGCTCGAGGCCGGCGAGGCCCCGCCCGCGGGCGTGGTGCTGGCCTACCCGACGCTGCACGCGGTGCCGCCCGCCGCCTCGCCCGCCGCGGTGCGCGCGCTGGGCACCCTGCCGCCGGGCGAGGAGCGCTGGGAGCCGCCGGCCGTGCGCGCGATGTACGCCGGCTACGTCGGCGCCGACCCCGACGGCGCGCCCGCCGCCGTGACGCCGGGTACCGCCCCGCTGGAGGGCTTCCCGCCGGTGCTGGTCCTGGTCAGCGAGGCCGACGGGCTGCGCGGCTCGGCGGAGGACTTCGCCGCCCGCCTGGTGGGCGCCGGGGTGCCGGTGACGTGCGTGCTCGAGCGCGGCACCCGCCACGGGCACCTCAACCGCGACGAGCAGGGCGCGCGCGCGAGCCTGCGCCGCATCGACACCTGGCTGCGCGCCGCCCCCGCCCTCGCCGGCCCCGCCGTCTGAGCCCCGCCGCCCCTGCGCCCCCTCGCCACCTCCCGCCGGGGGGGGGGGGGGGGGGGGGGGGGGGGGGGGGGGGGGGGGGGGGGGGGGGGGGGGGGGGGGGGGGGGGGGGGGGGGGGGGGGGGGGGGGGGTGGGGG
>NZ_JBJLSG010000139.1:0-13412 GCF_050871925.1 Kineococcus gurbantunggutensis | reverse complement strand
CCATTGCAACGAGTAAAAAAACTTCCAAACAAATAACCCCCCCCCCACCCCCCCCCCCCCCCCCCCCCCCCCCCCCCCCCCCCCCCCCCCCCCCCCCCGGCGCGAGCACCCCGGGGACCCCCCGCCGTCGAGAGCGACGGTGCGGGGGTCCTCCGCGTCCCCGCCCGGGGCCGGCCCCGTCCGCGGGCCCGCGGGGTTCAAGGAAGGCGCCCCCCGCGCCGACACCCCACCGTGATCCACGACCCGGCCGCCCGGCCCGGCACCCGGCGAGGGGCCGCGTGAGCGCCGCCCTCGCCCTGCTCGCCAGCGCCCTGTGGGGCACCTCCGACTTCCTCGGCGGCACCGTCAGCCGCCGCCTGCGCGCCGTGCAGGTCCTCGCCGTCTCCCAGGTGCTCTCGTGCGCGGTGCTGCTGGCCGTCCTCGGCAGCGGCCTCGGCCGCGGCGCCGGTGCGCCCGTGCACGCCTGGCTGGGCTGGTCCCTGCTCGCCGGCGCCACCTGGGCCGGCGCCATGGCCGCCCTCTACACCGCCCTGGCGCGCGGCACGATGGGCGTGGTCGCCCCCATCGCCGCGGGCGGCACCGTCCTGCCCGTGCTGCTGGGCCTCGCGGCCGGCGAGCGGCCCGCGCCCCTGCAGCTCGCCGGCGTCGCCGTCGCCCTCGCCGGTGTCGTGGCCTCCGCCGGGCCCGACCTGCGCGGCGGGTCCCGCGGGCAGGGGGCGGCCATCGCCCTGGCCCTGGTGGCCGCGGTCTTCTTCGGCGTGGAGGTGTGGGCCCTGGCGCGCGGCAGCGCCGCCTCCGTGCCCGCCACCCTGCTCGGGATGCGCGTGACGTCCGCCGCGCTCGTGGTCGCCGCCGCCCTCGCCGCGCGCGGCGCGCAGCGCGTCGGCGCGCGCGACCTGCCGCCGCTGCTGGCGCTGGGCGTGCTGGACCTGGCCGCCACCGCCGCCTACGCGCTCGCCTCCCGCGGCGCGCTCGTCAGCGTCGTCGCGGTGCTGGCCTCCCTGTACCCCGCGGTCACCGTCCTGCTGGCCCGGCAGGTGCACGGCGAGCGGCTGCGGCCCGTGCAGGCCGCCGGCGTCGTCGCCGTCCTCGCCGGCGCGGTCTGCACGAGCCTCGGGTGAGCGGCACCCGCGGCGCCGGCGCACCGCCCGCCACCCGTTCGGGGGGTCCAGCGGAACCGTCCCCCCGCCGAACCACCCCGTGTAGCCGAGCAGGAGGTTGACGTGAGCACACCCGCCCCGACCGCGGTGACGGCCCGGCGCCGCCCCTCGCGGTCCGCGGCGCTGCAGGCCGTGCTGCTGCTGCCGCCGCTGCTGTTCATCGTCAGCACCCTGCCGGGCGTGCGCCCGCAGGAGGGCTACCGGTTCCTGCTCGACGGCGTCCTGAACAACCTCGCCTACGAGTGCGCGGCGCTGCTGTGCCTGGTGCGCGCGCTGCGGACCCCCGGCGGCCGGCTGGGTTCCTGCCTGCTGGCCGCGGGCCTGGCCCTGTACGGGGGCGGCAACGTCTTCTGGACGTTCGTCGTGCGCCCGGTGGCCGACCCGCCGTACCCCTCCGGCTCCGACGCGCTGTTCCTGTCGTTCTACCCGCTGGCGTTCGCGGCGCTGGTGCTCATGGCCCGCCGCCGCGACGGCCGCTTCGTGTGGAGCCTGTGGCTGGACGGCCTCGTCGCCGGCCTGGCCGTGGGCGCGGCGGCCGCCGCCGCCGTCATCGGCCCCATCCTCGACGTGCCCGCCGACAGCTGGGCGGCCGTCGCGGTGACCACCGCCTCGCCCCTGCTGGACCTGGTGCTGCTGCTCGTGCTGGCCTCCGTGCTCTCGATGCACGCCTGGCGCCCGCCGCGCGGGCTGTGGCTGCTCGCCGCCGGCCTGGTGCTCTTCGTCGTGGCCGACCTGCTCTACCTGTTCGGCACCGCGCGGGGCACCTACGTCTCCGGGCGCCTCGGCGACGGCGTGTGGGTCCTGGGCGTGGTGCTCATGGCCCTGGCGCCGGGCTGGGCGGCGCGGCGCAGCCGCTTCAGCCTGCCGCGCTGGGCCGTGCTGGCGATCCCGCTGGCCTCCACCGTCGTCGCGCTGGCCGTGCTCGTCGTCGACCACGCGCTGCACCTGCACCCGGCGGCCATCGCGCTGGCCGCGGGCACCGTGGTCGCCGCCCTGGCCCGCCTGCTGCTGACGTTCCGCGAGGTCGCCAACCTCGCCGAGAGCCGCGAGCTCGCCCTCACCGACGAGGTGACCGGGCTGGGCAACCGCCGCACCCTCTACCGCGCCGTCGAGCGGCTCGCCCGCCACGACGACGGCACCCCCGCCGGGCTGCTGCTGCTGGACCTGGACCGGTTCAAGGAGGTCAACGACAGCCTCGGCCACCACGCCGGCGACGCGCTGCTGCGCGGCGTCGGGCAGCGCCTGCAGCGCGTCGGCGGCGAGCACGGCGCCCTGGAGGTCGTGCGCCTGGGCGGCGACGAGTTCGCGCTGCTGCTGCGCGCCGACACCGACGCCGCGGAGGCGGTCGCCGCCGCCGTCCACGAGGCGCTGCGGGCCCCCTTCCCCGTGGAGGACCTGCAGGTGCGGGTGCGCACCAGCGTCGGCCTGGCCTCGCTGCCCACCGCCGTCCTGGACGCCTCGGCGCTGCTGCGGCGCGCCGACGTGGCGATGTACCGCGCCAAGGCGCAGGGCCTGGGCACGTTCACCTACAGCGTCGAGGCCGACGAGTTCGCCTCCGGCGACCGCCTGGCCACGGCCGAGCTGCTGCGCGAGGCGATCGCGCGGCGCGAGCTGACGCTGCACTACCAGCCGAAGGTGGAGCCCGGCACCGGGCACGTCGGCGGTGTCGAGGCGCTCGTGCGCTGGCACCACCCCGCCCGCGGCCTGCTCTACCCCGACGCCTTCCTGCCCGTCGTCGAGGGCGCCGGCCTGATGGAGGACATGACCCGGGCGGTGCTGGAGCAGGCCCTGGACCAGGCCCGCGCCTGGCAGCTCGCCGGCCGGCCCCTGGCGGTGGCCGTGAACCTCTCCGCCTCCTCGCTGTCCGACCCGCGCCTGCCCGAGCGCGTGGAGCGGCTGCTCGCCGAGCGGTCCCTGCCCGCGCACCTGCTGGAGATCGAGATCACCGAGGACTTCCTCATGGCCGACCGCGAGCGCGCGCAGGTCATCCTCGCCGGCCTGCGCCGGCGCGGGGTGCGGGTGGCCGTGGACGACTACGGCACCGGCTACTCGTCGCTGGCGTACCTGCGCGAGCTGCCCGTCGACGACCTCAAGCTCGACCGGTCCTTCGTCACCGACCTGGGCTCGGACCCGCGGGCCCTGGCCATCGTCCGCTCGACGATCATGCTCGCGCACTCGCTGGGCCTGCGCCTGGTCGCCGAGGGCGTGGAGGACGCCGAGACGTGCCGCGAGCTGACCGAGGCCGGGTGCGACGTCGTCCAGGGCTGGTACTACGCCAAGGCCCTGCCCGCGGCGGACCTGGAGTCCTGGCTGGCCCGCCACCGCGCGGCCACCGCCCCGGCCGTCACCGCCCCGGTGCCCGCCGCGCCCGCCTCCTCCGTGCCCGCCGCCGCGCCGGGCTGCGCGGGCGAGCCCGTCCCGGCGGCCGTCCCGGCGGTGGCGCGGTGAGCACCCTGCTGCCCGCGCCGGTCCTGCCGGCGCCGCGCACCGTCCCCGGCGTGCGCCACGCCGTCGAGGTGCTCGAGGGCGCCGCCGCCGTCGCCGCCGCGCTGCCCGAGGCGGAGCGGCTCGCCGCCGCCCTCGGTCAGCCGCTGACCGCCCGCCTGCCCTGGTGGCGGGCGCGGCTGTCCGTGCAGCCCGAGGCCGCGCCGTGGGCCGTCCTCGTGCGCGGCGCCACCGGGTGCGCCGCCGCCGCCGCGCTGACCGACGAGCCCGACCCCGCGCTGCCCGGGGCCCGCCGCAGCGTCCTGCTCTCCGGCGGCGGCGGCTACCTCGCCGGCGTCGCCGCCGCGCCCGCGGCCGCGGCCGACCTCGGCCGCGCGCTGGCCGCCGGGGCCGCCGCGCGCGGCACCCGGCTGGAGCTGGTGGACCTGCCCGACGACGCCACCACCCGCGCCCTGGCCGCGGGCGCCGGCGCCGTCGTGGAGCCGCTGGCGCCCGTGCCGGTGCTGCACCGCCCCGCCCCGGGCACCGAGCCCGTGGCGCTGCTCAGCCACGGCACCCGCAAGACGCTGCGCAAGTCGCGCAACCGGATCACCACCGACGGGGTGGCGGCGCGGCTGGGCTTCACCGCGGACGCGGCGGAGCTGGAGGCGCTGCTGCCCGAGCTGGAGTCCGCGTACCGCGACCGCGACGACGCCCACGGCCTGGCGTGCGCCCTGGACACCGCCGCCGGTCGCGGGGCCTGGCTGGCCCGGGTGCGCGAGCTGTCCGCCGCCGGCGCGCTGGAGGCCGCCACCCTGCACCTGGACGGCGAGCTGGCCGCGTACGTCCTCGGCGTGCGCGACGGCGAGCGCTACGGCGTGCTGGAGGGGCGCTTCCGCACCCGCTTCGCCCGCTACGCGCCGGGCCGGCTGCTGGAGTTCTGCGTGCTGGACCGGGCGCTGCGCACCGACGGCGTGCGGTTGCTGGACTGGATGACCGGGGTGGCCCCCGAGACGCTGCTGGCCGCCGACGGCGCGGACGCCCGCGTCGCGGTGCGCACCTGAGCCGGGCCCCGGGGCGCGCCGGCGGGGCCTCTCAGGCCGCCGCGGTCCTGCCCGCCACGAACGAGGCCCACAGCTCGGCGTAGCGCCCCCCGCGCTCCAGCAGCTCCCCGTGGGTGCCCTGCTCGACCACGAGCCCGCGGTCCAGCACGACGATGCGGTCCGCGCGCGCCGCAGTGCTCAGCCGGTGCGCCACCACCAGCGTGGTGCGCCGGCTGGCCAGGGCGTCGCTGGCCGCGGCGATCGCCGCCTCGGCCGCGGGGTCCAGCGCGGCGGTGGCCTCGTCCAGCAGCAGCAGGTCCGGGTCGACGAGCTGGGCGCGCGCCAGGGCGACGAGCTGGCGCTGGCCGGTGGACAGGTTGCGGCCGCGCTCGCCGACGCGGAAGCCGTACCCGCCCGGCAGCGCGGCGATCACCCCGTCGGCGCCCACGGCCCGCGCGGCGGCGCGCACCTGCTGCTCGCTCGCGTCCGGGCGGGCGTAGGCGATGGCCTGCGCGACGGTGCCGTCGAAGAGGTACGCCTCCTGGGGCACCACGCCCAGGCGCTGCCGGAAGCCCTCCAGGTCCAGCTCGCGCAGGTCGGTGCCGTCCACGAGGACGCGCCCGGCGGTGGGGTCGTAGAAGCGGGCGGCGAGCTTGACGACGGTGGACTTGCCCGCGCCCGTCTCCCCCACCAGCGCCACCGTCTCCCCCGCGCGCACGTGCAGGTCCAGGCCGGGCAGGGCCGGGGCCGGCGCGCCCTGGTAGGAGAACCGCACGCCCTCGAAGCGCAGCTCCCCGCGCAGGCGCCCCACCGGGCGCGGGTGCTGCGCGGCCGGCACCGTCGTCGGCGTGCGCAGCAGCTCGCGCAGGCGCCGCAGGCCCACCACGGCCTGCTGGTACTGGTCGAAGACCTGCGAGAGCTGCTGCACGGGGGCGAAGAACAGGTCCACGTACAGCAGGAACGCCACGAGCACGCCCAGGCTGACGCGGCCCTCGCGCACCAGGTGGGCGCCGGTGACGAGCACCAGCGCCCCGGTGGCCTCGTTGAGGAACTGCACCAAGGGGAAGTACGTGGCGATGTACCGCTGGGCGCGCAGCCGCGCGTCGCGGTACGCCCGCGCCCTGCGGCGGAAGGCGGCGGTGTCCTCCGCCGAGCGGTCGAAGGCCTGCGTGACGCGCACGCCCGCCACCGACTCCTGGAACTGCACGTTCACCGCGCCGACCCGCTCGCGCGACTCCGCGTAGGCCGGCCTGGAGCGGGCCCGGAACAGCAGCGTCGCCACCACCAGGACCGGCACGACGGCCACCACCACCAGCGCCAGCTCGGCGTCCAGCAGCAGCATCGCGGCGAACACCCCGGCGATGGAGAACAGGCTCACCAGCGCCTGCGCCAGGCCGTTCTGCAGGAACATCGCCAGCGCGTCGACGTCCGCGGTCATCCGGGTCATGATCCGGCCGGCCTGCTCGCGCTCGTAGAAGTCCAGGCCCAGGCGCTGCAGCTGCGCGAACGTCCGCAGCCGCAGCGAGAACAGCAGCCGCTCACCGGTGCGGCCGGTGACGCGGGTCTGGCCCACCACCACCAGCCAGTCCGCCGCGACGACGGCCGCGGCCACCGCCGAGACGGCCAGCAGCGCGCGCAGGTCCCCGCCGGCGACGCCGGCGTCCAGGCCGTGGCGCACCAGCTGCGGCAGGGCCAGCTGCGCGAGGGCGTCGCCGGCGACGAGCAGCGCGCCGGCGACCAGCGCGGCGTGGAAGGGGCGCACCAGCGAGCGCAGCCCGAAGCGCGGGTCGGGCGCCTGCACGGCCGCCACGTCGAGGTCGGGCACGTCGGTGGCCGGCGGCAGCGCCTCGATGCGGCGCAGCAGCTCCGGGGAGACCGGCAGGCCCGCGTCCACGGCCGCGGCGGCGGCCGGGCGCCCGCCGGCGCGCGGGGCGGGCACGGCGTCGGCGGCGCGCCGGCCGGGCAGCTCGCGCGCCACGTCCCGCGCGAGCCGCGCGGCGGAGCCGTCGGCGCCACCGGTCGCACCGTCGTCCGTCCCGCCGGTCGCGCCGTCGCCCGCGCCCTCGCCCTCGCCCGCGCCGTCCTCCGCGCCGTCGACGCCGAAGAGCCGGCGGAACAGCGCGCAGCGCACGGCCAGCTCGGCCTCGGTGCCCTCGTCGACGACGCGGCCGCCGTCGAGGACGACGACGCGGTCGGCCAGGCGCAGCGTGGAGCGCCGGTGCGCCACCAGCAGCGTCGTCGTCCCCGGTGCGCGGGCGCCGGCCAGGGCGTCGAGGATGCGCTGCTCCACCGTCGGGTCCACCGCCGAGGTGGCGTCGTCGAGCACCAGCACCCGCGGGTGCGCCAGCAGCGCGCGGGCCAGGCCGATGCGCTGGCGCTGGCCGCCCGAGAGGGTCAGGCCCTGCTCGCCCACCTGCGAGTCCCAGCCCCGCTCGAGCTCGTCGACGAAGCCGTCGGCGGCCGCGGTGCGCAGCGCCGCGCGCACCTCCTCGTCGGAGGCGCCGGGCACCGGGTAGGCGACGTTGGCGCGCACGGTGTCCGAGAACAGGAACGTCTCCTCGAACACGACCCCCAGCGCGCGGCGCAGCTGGACGGGGTCCAGCTCGCGCACGTCCACCCCGCCCACGCGCACCGCGCCGGCGTCGACGTCGTAGGAGCGCGGCAGCAAGGCGGTGACGGTGGACTTGCCCGAGCCGGCGGTGCCGACCAGCGCCACCGTGGACCCGGCGGGCACGCGCAGGCTCACGCCGTCCAGCACCGGGCGCCCGGGGGCGTAGCCGAAGCTCACGCCGTCCAGCTCCAGCTCCAGCGGGCCCTCCGGCAGCGGCCGCGGGTGCGCGGGGGGCCGCACGCCGGGCACCGTGTCGACGACCTGCAGCACCCGCTCCACGCTGGCGCGCGCGAGCTGCCCGATCGTCAGCAGGCCCGCGAGCTGCCGCACCGGGGAGACCAGCTGCCCCAGGTACGTGGAGAAGGCCAGGAACGTGCCGACCGTGATGCGGCCCTCCAGCGCCAGCCAGCCGCCGACCAGCAGCACCCCCACCTGCCCCAGCGCCGGCACCGCCTGCAGCGCCGGGCCGTAGCGGGTGTTGCCGCGCACCACGCGCATCCGCTCGGCGAACAGCTGCGCCGCGACGCCCTCCAGCCGGGCCAGCTCCGCGCGCTCCTGCCCGAAGCCCTTGACCACGCGCACGCCGGTGACGGCCGCCTCCACCCGGGAGGCGACCTCCGCCGCGCGCGCCTGGGCCGCGGAGTTCGCCGGGAACAGGGTGCGGCGGCTGCGCAGCGCGACCCACCACAGCGCCGGGGCGACCGCCAGCGCCACCAGCGTCAGCGGCGGGGACAGCACCGCCATGACCACCAGCGAGACGCAGAACAGCACGGCGCTGCCGGTGAGGTTGGGCAGCCAGGCCAGCAGGCCCTGCACCACCTGCACGTCGCTGATGGAACGGCTGACGACCTGCCCGGTGGACAGGCGGTCGAGCTGGTGGCCGTCCATGCGCTGCACGGCGGCGTGCACGTCGTCGCGCAGGTCGAACTGCACGTCCAGGGACAGCCGGCCGGCCGTCAGCCGGCGCACGTAGCCCAGGGCGAGCACCAGCACGCCGGCGCCCAGCAGCAGCACCGCCCACGGCCACAGCGGCGCGGAGCGCTGCGGCACGACGTCGTCGACGACGTGGCGCACCACGAGCGGGACCAGTGCCAGGACGGCGTAGGCCACCAGGGAGGAACCGAAGGAGAGCAGCACGTCGCGGCGGTGCCGCCACGCCACGGCCGCCAGGCGGCGCACCCAGCCCGGCGGCGGGGCCGCCGGGGAGGACGCGGCGGAGGCCGTGGAGGAGGGCGCGGGGGCGGGTGCTGAGGAGGGGTCCCCGGACGGGCGCGGGGAGCGGGACGAGCGCACGGTCGCCGACGCTATCCCCGGGCGGCGACACGCGCCCGGCCCGCCCGCGGCGCCCCCGCACCGGGACGGCGACGGCGCCCCCGCACCGGGACGGCGACGGCGCCCGCTCCGGAACGGCGCCCGCTCCGGAACGGCGCCCGCTCCGGAACGGCGCCCGCTCCGGGCCCGTTGGCCCGGCGTGAGCACCGCCGCGGCGCCCGGGGTCCCCCTGTCCGTCCTGGACCTCTCCCCCGTCGCCTCCGGCGCCGGGGCCTCGCAGGCGCTGCGCGCCACGGTGCGCCTGGCCCGCGCCGCCGAGCGGCTGGGGTACCACCGGTACTGGCTGGCCGAGCACCACAACGCGCCCTCGGTGGCCGGCGCGGTGCCCGAGGTGCTCACCGCGGCCGTGGCCGGCGCGACCAGCGCGATCCGCGTCGGCGCCGGCGGCGTCATGCTGCCCCACCACGCCCCGCTGCGGGTCGCCGAGGCGTTCCGCGCCCTGGCGGCCCTGCACCCCGGGCGCATCGACCTGGGCCTGGGCCGCGCCCCGGGCACCGACGGGCGCACGGCGCTGGCGCTGCGGCGCTCGCCCGCCGGGCCGCGCGGGGACGACTTCACCGAGCGCTACGCCGAGCTGCTCGGGCACGTGGACGGCTTCCCCGCCGGGCACCGCCTGGCCGGGGTGCGGGCCGTGCCCGCCGACGCGCCGCTGCCGCCGGTGTGGGTGCTGGGCTCCAGCGAGCGCGGCGCGCGCACCGCCGCCGCGCTGGGCACCGGGTACGCCCACGCGGGGCACTCCTCCGAGGCCGACCCCGCCGCGGCGCTGCGCGCCTACCGCGAGGCCTTCTCGCCCTCCGCGCACCGGCAGCGCCCGCACGCCCTGCTGGCCGTGGGCGCGCTCGTGGCGGACACCGACGTCCGGGCGCGGGAGCTGCTGCTGGCGCACCGGCTGGCGGAGGTGCGGGTGCGCCAGGGCCGCCCCGCGCCGCTGCCCAGCCCGCGAGAGGCCGCCGAGCACGCCTGGACGCCCGCCGAGCGGCACGCGGCCGGGCAGCTGCCGGGCGCGGTGCTGGCCGGCACCGGGGCGGAGGTGGCGCGGCGGCTGCGCGAGCTGGTGGCCGCCACCGGGGCCGACGAGCTGCTCGTCGTCACCCAGGTGCACGACGAGGCCGAGCGGGAGCGCTCCTACGAGCTGCTGGCCGCCGCGTGGGGACCGCCCGGCCGCTGAGCGCGCGCGGGGGCCCTGGGCGGCAGCGCGTGCAGGCGCACGTCATGCAGGGCGCCGCCGGCGGCGGTCAGCGTCAGGTACGTGCACGCCGGCTGCCGGCGCCGGTCGGTGGGCGAGCCGGGGTTCAGCAGCCGCAGCCCCGAGGGGGTGGTGGAGTCCCACGGCACGTGGCTGTGGCCGAAGACCAGCACGTCCACCTCGCCGCCCCAGCGCGCCTCGCAGCGCCGCTCGCGGCCGGCGGCCGCGCCGGTCTCGTGCACCACGCCGAAGCGCAGCCCGCCGGCGGCGAAGACGGCGGACTCCCCCAGGTGGGCGCGCACGTCGGCGCCGTCGTTGTTGCCGGCGACGCCGACCAGGCGGCGGGAGCGCTCCCGCAGCGCCAGCACGCTCGCCGCGTCGCACCAGTCGCCGGCGTGCACGACGACGTCGGCGGCGACCACGGCCCGCCACACCTCGGCGGGCAGGTCCTTCGCCCGCCGCGGCAGGTGGGTGTCGGCCAGCAGCAGCAGCCGCACCGGCCCCCCGGGGACCTCCCCGGCCGTCGGCACCGGCGCCCCGCTCAGGCCAGCGAGCCCAGCTGGCGCACCCGCACCGTCTCGGGCAGCTCGCGCAGCCGGCGCCCGACGTCCTCGGAGGCGGCCGCGGCGATGTCGGTGACCACGTAGCCCAGGTCGCCGCGGGTGGCCAGCTGCTGGCCCTCGATGTTCACGCCCTCGTCGGCCAGGATCCGGTTGATCGCCGCCAGCACGCCGGGCACGTTGCGGTGCAGGTGCGCCAGGCGGACCGTGCCGGGCGTGGTCTCCGTCGCCAGCGGCGGCAGGTTCACGCTCAGGGTCGTCGAGCCGTGCAGGGCGTAGTCGCGCAGCTTCGCCGCCACGAACCGCCCGATGTCCTCCTGCGCCTCCTCGGTGGAGCCGCCCACGTGCGGGGTGAGGATGACGTTGTCCAGGCCGCGCAGCTCGGACTCGAACGCCTCGCCGCGGCTCTTGGGCTCCTGCGGGAAGACGTCCACCGCGGCACCGGCGATGTGGCCGGACTCCACGTGCCGGCGCAGGGCGCCGTGGTCGACGACGAAGCCGCGCGAGAGGTTCAGGAAGATCGAGCCCGGGCGCATCCGGGCGAACTCCTCCTGCCCGAAGAAGCCGCTGTTGCTGCTGCGGCCGTCCACGTGCAGCGTCACCACGTCGGCGACCTCGAGGACCTCGTGCAGGCTGCCGCAGCGGCGCGCGTTGCCCAGGGCCAGGCGGTCGGCGGTGTCGTAGAAGAACACGCTCATGCCCAGCGCCTCGGCCACCACCGACAGCTGCGAGCCGATGTTGCCGTAGCCGACGATGCCCAGGCGGCGCCCGCGCACCTCGTGGGCGCCGACGGCGGACTTGTCCCACACGCCGTCGTGCATGAGGCGGTCCTTGACCGTCAGCCGCCGCGTCAGCGCGATGATCTCCGCCAGCGCCAGCTCCACCACGCTGCGGGTGTTGCTGTACGGGGCGTTGAAGACCGCCACCCCGTGGGCGGCGGCGCTGAAGAGGTCGATCTGGTTGGTGCCGATGCAGAACGCGCCGATCGCGCGCAGCGCCGGGGCGTTCTCCAGGACCTTCTCGGTGACGTGCGTGGTGGAGCGGATGCCCAGCAGGGAGACACCGTCCAGGCGCTCGACCAGCTCGGACTCGTCCAGGGCGCCGGAGGCGGTCTCCACCTCCCAGCCGGCCTCGCTCAGCAGGGTCCGCGCGTCGGAGTGGATGTTCTCCAGCAGCAGCGCACGGGGGGCGGGGGCCGGCGCGGGGCGCAGGGCGGGCACGGTTCCTCCAGCGGTCACGGGCGGTGGTGGCGCCTAGTCTGGCGCACCGCCGGCACCGCGCCGACCACGCGCCCCGGGCCGGCCCCGCTCAGCCCGCGGCGCCGCCGTCGTGCGCGGCCAGGCGCGCCACGGCGTCGGCCAGGGGCTCCTCGCCGCCCACCAGCTCCAGCACCCGCCCGCCGGCCGGCACCGAGGCGGCCGCGTCCAGCAGCTCCGCGCACACCGCCGCCACGTCCGCGCGCGGCACGCTGCCGCGCTCCACCGAGCGGTCCAGGTCCACGCGGCCGGTGGGCGGCTCGTCGGTCAGCCCGCCCGGCCGCAGCACCGTCACGTGCAGGCCGCCGCGCGCGGCCCGCTGCAGCAGGTCCTCCTCGGCGGCCAGCTTCGCGCGCAAGTAGGCGGTGAAGACCTCGTCGAGCCCTTCGGGCGAGGCGCCGTCGCGCACGGCGTCCACGCCGTAGGAGGACAGCAGCAGGTAGTCGCGCACCCCGGCCAGCTGCGCGGCCTCGGCCAGCAGCACCGCCGCGGCGCGGTCCACGGTGTCCTTGCGGGCCGCGCCGCTGCCCGGGCCGGCACCCGCGGCGAAGACCACCGCGTCCGCCCCGCGCACCGCGTCGGCGACCTGCGCGGCGCTCGCGGACTCCAGGTCCAGCACGACGGCGCGCGCGCCGTCGGCGGTGACGTCCTCGACGTGGCCGGGGTCGCGCACCAGGCCCGTCACCTCGTCGCCGCGCCGGGCGAGCAGGCGGGTGAGCAGGCGGGCAACCTGGCCGTGGGCCCCGGCGATCGCGACGTGCACGGCACCGAACCTAGGCACCGGCACCGCCGCGCGCACCCCGGGACGGGGCGCGCGCTCCCGGGACCGGGCGCCCGGGGTGTGCGGTCTCGGGCACACTCACCGCGTGCCGGACACCACCACTGCCGCCGCCCCCGCCCCCAGCACCTCCGTGCGCGCCGAGCTGCACCTGGACGCCGAGGCGCCCTCGGAGGCCGCCCTGGCCGTCGCCGTGGCCCGCCGGCCCGGCGTGCGGGTGCTCACCGAGGCGCTGCGCGTGGAGGGCCCCGGCGGCGCCGTCGCCCTGGACGCCCTCGACGCCGGCGGCGGGGCCGTGCTGCACCGCTTCACCGCGCCCGCCGGGGCCAGCACCGTGCGCTACACCGCCACCGTCCGCGTCGAGCGCGGCGCCGCCGCGGAGCTGAGCGGGCTGGAGCGCTGGGAGCTGACCCGCCCCAGCCGCTACTGCCCCGCCGACCGCCTGGGCGCCTTCGCCGCCCGCGAGTTCGGCGAGGTGCCGCGCGAGCGGCTGCCCGCGGCGGTGGCGGCCTGGGTCCACGATCACCTGGACTACGTGCCCGGCTCCAGCGGCCCCACCGACACCGCGCTGGAGACGCTGCTGACCCGGCAGGGCGTGTGCCGCGACTACGCCCACGTCACCGCGGCGCTGCTGCGTGCCCTGGACGTGCCGGCGCGGCTGTGCTCGGTCTACGCGCCGGGGCTGTCGCCGATGGACTTCCACGCCGTCGTGGAGGCCGCGCCCGAGGGGGCGTGGGAGGTCGTCGACGCCACCCGGCTCGCCCCGCGCGGCGCGCTGGTGCGCATCGGCACCGGCCGCGACGCGGCCGACACCGCCTTCCTGACCACCTCCGGGCCCGTGCGGCTGGAGTCCCTGGAGGTGCTGGCCGTGCTCGAGGGCGACCTGTCCGCCGACGACCTCGGGCCGGGCGCCGTCCTGGCCTGAACCGCCCGGGCGGCCCGGGGGACCCCGGGGCGCCCCGGCACCGCGCGCCGGGGGACCCCCGGGCGGGGCCCGCCCCCCCCCCCCCCCGCGCCCCGGGCCGGGCGTACGCGGCCCTCGGGCTTTATTAATGCAATTCA